>JASJFV010000238.1:0-6881 GCA_033791885.1 Gammaproteobacteria bacterium
TTATGCTGGCCGTCAGGTTGGCGCTGTCTCAGGAACTGGTCAACACCACGGGCAGCGGAAACCAGTTCATCTTCCTTGATGAACCGTTCGCTTTCTTCGATCAGGCTCGCACCCGCAATGCGATGGCCATTCTTCCGAAACTTAGTGAAGAAATCCGTCAGATTTGGGTGATTGCACAAGAATTTCCTGAAGATACGCAATCCGATCGTGACATCGTCTGTTCCAGGGAATATGACAGTATAACGCCAGCAACAGATTGAGATTTAGATTCAATTACCGCTACGACATCTAGCTACAGGCGCTGACAGCTTATACACTGGCCAGCGCCCGCTTGCTGGATCACTCGGTTACTATGCGCGGCTTTAATATGACAGCAATAGCGCGTCGGTTTTTCTCTCTGCCAACCTGTGTCTGATTGTCTCCGACAGGTCGTGATTCACCAAAGCCTTCTATGCCCATTCGACCAGCAGATATCCCGTAATCCTGAACAAACATATTTTTAACTGCATTGGCGCGACGCCCAGACAGGTCCTGGTTATATTCTTCTGTGCCAATCGAGCAGGTATGCCCTTCAACGGTCATGCTGATCGATGGGTTTTCTTTAAGAACACGCGCTATTTCATCAAACTGCGGTTTATATACTGATTTTATGTCTGCTTTATCAAAATCGAACTGTACCAGCAGTTCATAAGTATCAACGACTTCTTTCTGCTTTGGTACTGATTCTGGCTGAGCATCTGGGCTGGCCTGGGCAACCACAGCAGCAGGTTTTTTTCCAAAGTGCCAGTTAAGCCCAATAGAGACGCCATCATCATTATATGAGTCGTCGCCGAGATCAAAGAAGTGCTGATAAGCCACTCTGAGTTCGATCTGATCTGAAAGCATACCCGATAACCCCAGACCTGCCTGGATCTGTTCAGTCTGATCTACAGTGGCGTCGTCGATGCTAACGCTGCTGAGTCCGGCAGAAATATAGGGTTTCCATTTCTTTTCACCAAAAAAGCGATAGCCATTAACTGCAAACTGGTCAGTGTCAACATTATCACTAAGATCAGTTCCAAAGCTGAGATCTGCAGCCCATTTGCCATTAAACTGATAACCCAGCAATAGACTACCAATCTTGGGTGTGTGACCGGGTGATCGTGTTGGAACACCGTCTACACGCTCACTATCCAGCGCAAGCGAACTAAGACCAAAACCCAAATACACATTGCCATCAGTTTCCGCTGAGGCTGCATTTATTGACGCACTCAGTAAAAGTCCGGACAGTAATACACCAACCTTTCTCATTTTCAATTATCTCCACCACTTAATACAATCGGATTGGCCACTGATAAGATGCAGAATTACGAGATGCAGAATTACGAAATCATCTCAGGCGGCCAGCTTAACCATGCATTTTCGTTGATTCAAACAAATATGACAATCTTAATGTGGTTTTTTGTTGTTCAAGAACGTCCGGGCTGCCACTGCCTGGCAAAATATTAAGGTTCTCACTGGCCCGCAGTGAAACATGTTTAGTGGGACGGCTTAGAGTGAACCTTTGAATAAAACAGACTTCTCCGCAATTGATGCGATATTTTTGCAATGCCGGATGAGTCAGGCATCCTGATCAAGAACCTTTTTCTGCATCACCTCGAGGTAATCATCAAGTTCAGCCTGGTTACTGAAAACTTCCATGATATCCAGCACCTTGATAATTTCGAAGACCTTGCGTACCTGGGGCTGGAGGTTCACTAACATAAATTTACCCTTGCGGGCATCCATCAATTTTTTTGCTTTAAATATTATCCGAATTCCAGCACTACTGAGAAACTCCAGCTTATTCATGTCCATAATCGCAACCTGAACCTCTGAATCAATCTCGCGCTCTAGCACGTCCTCTAATTGTGGTGCCGTATTCGTGTCCAGGCTGCCTGCCAGTGAAAATATTTTTCGTTGGTCAGACTCGATTTTAATTTCAATATCAAGACTCATATTAATCTCCAATTTGCTTTAAGCTACAAAATATAGTTTTTAGAAACGGTAAATTTGTTTTGTTCCCTGTCGCGCACATACATTTGATTATCTGTCAGTGATTTAACCAGGGTAATCCCCATTCCACCTGCTGAAAAATCCTTATCGACAGCACTATCATTGTGTTGCAGAGGGTTAAATGCCCTGCCCGAATCTATAAATGTAAGATGTACGCTCTCAGTATCAATAGACAGTGCTACTTCTACGATGTCTCCACTACGGCCATCGCCTCCATGACTAATGATGTTGACAAGAATTTCTTCTGAGACTAGTTTGAGGTCATGCAAAAATTCTTTGCTTAATTTTAGATGGTCAACACCGCTCGTTAGAAAATCATACAACCTGCAGCATTCACTGGTGTTTTGACTTAGCTTAATTCTATCTGATGGAGCGGTTTCCTGATTAATGCTGTTATAGTGAATTACCATCAATGTAATATCATCGGATTGCTCCGCAGTATCGATAAATTTTTCTACATCTGCCAGTAGCAATGAACCAAGAGATTCAGCAGATATCTCCGCTGTTTGTTCAATAAGTGTCAGTAACTTTTCTTCTTCATATTGCGAACCAGTCGGGTTGAAGGCCTCAGATATTCCATCGGTATACATCAATAAACTGGTTTCTGGTGCAAGTCTATATATAACATTCTGATATAGAGTATCTTCCATTAGACCGAGTGGCATTCCTCCTTCAACAATCAGCTCATTACTCGCGCTCTGTGTTTTTTGGATTGGATGAAGATGTCCGGCATTTGCCATAACCAGTTCGCCGGTAGCCAGGTTTAGCGATCCGCATAAAGCAGTGACGAACATGCAGGCAGTATTATTTTCGAATAGTGCACGATTCATATATGTAAAAATTTCACAGGGTGACATCTTTCCATTAAGCGCGGCTGTATATAATGCGACTGTTTTCGCCATAAATAATGCAGCTGCTACGCCTTTATCAGAGACGTCTCCAATGACAAAGTGAAGTATGTTGCCGTTTTGCTGAAAATAATACAGATCACCGCCGACAGTACGGGCAGGATGTAGTATCGAATACAGTTGATAATCATCTTCTCTGATTGACGCTGCTCCAGCACAGGGCACCATAGACATTTGAATTTCCCGACCTACGTTTAATTCTGTCTGCATTCGTTCTTTCTGCGCTTCGATGATGGCATAGGCGCTGCGTAATTCTTCCATATTATTTTTCAGTGTCAGCTGTGTCTTAACCCTGGCCCTGACGATCGCCGGTGAAACTGGCTTGGTAATATAATCAACAGCACCTAGCTCGAGACCTTTAGTCTCATCTTCTTCCTGTCCCATGGCAGTAACAAAAATAACCGGGATACTCTTCGTTGATGTATTTTTACTGAGCTGTCGACATACTTCATAGCCATCCATCTCAGGCATCATGATGTCTAGTAGGATAATGTCTGGGGGATTTTCTGACTCGGCAATCGATAATGCCTTTCTGCCATTTGTTGCAGCCTTCACCCGGTATAAATCACGAAGGATTTCCGTCATGATCATTATGTTCTCAGGTGTGTCGTCCACAACCAGAACGGTCTGCTGAAGGTTTGCTTGTTGCATATCCTGATTACTCACAAGTAAGCTCAGCAACCGTCGATATGCAGCCTGCTGTCTGTTCCCACCCAAAGTAAATGTGTTCGTACATTAATATGACTACTATTGTTTAGCTATTATGAAGAATAATCATTGTACATTGCACGTTTCAATTCACAAGCGAGATATAACCAGGAGTGCAGTCATGCAGGTCTTATCGGACTCACCATTCAACGGAATATACTGTAGTCTCATCAGGCTATTACGATTTGCGTTATATAGACAATCTATTTACGCTAGAGCTAATGCTTCTCGTTACATATGGGCTTGTCTCAACAAGAAATTTGCAATTCGATGAACAAAATTAAAACTCCCTGGGCATCTGCTTTAGGCAACCTTCGTCAGTCCTGGCAGCAAATGCTCGTCACGCATTTTGCCTTCATAGCACTTGGTGTAGTTCTGTTCACGCCATTAATTGGTTTAATCGGCCGCTTACTACTCAAACTCTCCGGACAAACTGCACTGGCTGATCAGGATATTGCCTATTTCCTGTTATCACCTCTTGGCATGTTTGCTCTTATCGTATTCTCAGCTCTACTGATCGGCATACTGGCATTTGAGCAGGCTGCTATGATGCGGATAGCCGCCAGTGTTGTGCGCGGACAGACGGTAAGCACCAATGACGCGCTGAGGTTCACAGCGGCAAAGGTAAACAGAATATTTGTCTTTACCTTGAGACTGGTAGTAAGAGTGCTGTTGCTGACACTACCCTTCCTTGCAGTTGCAGCTGCAATTGCCTTTTATCTAATCACAGACTATGACATCAACTACTACCTGACTGAAAAACCGCCTGAATTCTTGACAGCCGTAGTACTGATAGGAATGATTCTTATCACCATGTCAGTGATCCTTGTGCGCAAGCTGCTAGGCTGGTCTCTGGCTCTGCCACTGGTCTTATTTACCGATATATTGCCTGAGCAGTCCTTTAGTGAAAGCACTCGTATAGCACGGGGGAATCGCAAGCTGTTTCTTGCCCTGCTGTTATCCTGGGGGATTCTGGCAATTATACTGACAAGCCTGGTACTGGGAGCTATTCAGCTGATCGGGTCCTGGTTGGTTCCATCGTTTACTGAATCAATCAGTATTCTTGTCATGCTGCTTGGTGGACTATCTTTGGCCTGGATGCTAGGTAATTTCCTCATTACTGCTTTCACCTCTGGTAGCTTAGCCTACCTCGTCATGGGACTTTTTGACCAGTATTGCACGGCACAGAAGAATGCATTTTCAGATACCGATATCAAAGTTTCTGGCAATAAAGGGCTGAACATTAGCAGGCGAGGACTGCTGTCGATTCTGGTTGCAGGTGTTATTGCTGCCGGGCTAGCTGGTGCCTGGCTTATCAATGGTATTCAGACTAAGGATTCTGTGACTATCATCGCTCACCGCGGCGCGGCAGGTAAGGCACCCGAGAACACACTGGCAGCAATTAAGCAGGCTATTGAAGACAGAACAGACTGGGTCGAGATTGATGTGCAGGAAACAGCCGATGGTGAAGTTGTTGTCATGCATGACAGCGACTTTATGAAACTCGCCGGTAATAAGCTCAAAATCTGGGATGCCACAGTCCCGCTATTGACTGATATCGACATCGGAAGCTGGTTTGATGCTGCATTTTCGCAGGAACGTGTCCCCACTCTGAAACAGGTACTGGAGCTATCCCAGGGTAAAGCAAAGGTTGTCATTGAGCTAAAGTACTACGGCCATGATGAAAATCTGGAGCAGCGTGTAGTGGATATTGTAGAAGACGCTGACATGGTCAGTGAAACTGCCATAATGTCACTCAAATACGGTGCGGTAAAAAAACTCCGTGAACTACGCCCCGACTGGAAGGTTGGTCTGTTGTCGGCAACTGCAATTGGAGACATCACCAGCCTTGATGCTGACTTTCTTGCTGTCGCAATGGGGATGGCATCCGCCGGTTTTGTCAGGCGCTCTCACGAGGCAGGAAAGAAAGTTTATGTATGGACAGTCAATGATCCGGTATCCATGTCCCGTATGATTTCACTTGGCGTGGATGGCATCATTACAGACGAGCCCGAAATGGCCAGGCAGGTTTTGCTAGAGCGTAAGAATCTGAGTTCTGCTCAAAGGTTGTTAATTCACACTGCCCTGCTCTTCGGTCAGTCTATTACAACCAGGGAATACCGGGATGAGTCGCCCTGAAGCAGAAAAAAGAGGTCCGGTGACTGATTTGGCTAAATCCAGCTTAATATTTTGTTGGAAATAATTATGCAGCAGTTCTCTTAATGGAATACGAATTTACTATAATACCTGGTAACTTATGTACATAATCGCATTCGTCGTTGCCCTGTTTTACCTCCTTGGTATCATATCGTCAGTGCATGCTGTCATGAGCGCGCGTACTTCCCAGGGCGCCATAGCCTGGACGCTTTCATTGATCACCATGCCACTTCTGGCCGTTCCAGCCTACTGGATTTTCGGGCGTAGAAAGTTTGAAGGATATGTACTGGCTCGCCAATCTGGACAAGACCTTAGTGAACAGATCCCTGAAGAACTAAAGCAAGCTTACGCACCCTATATCTCTAACTACGGCGATACACACCCTGAGACACGCGCAGCTGAGAGGCTTGCGCGCATTCCATTATTGAACGGCAATGATTGTGAGTTACTAATCGATGGAGAGGCAACGTTTAATTCTATCTTCAGCGGAATCGACAGCGCGACCGACTACATTCTCGTGCAATTTTATATCGTGCATGCTGATGAACTGGGGAATGAACTCAAGTCTCGCCTGATTAGCAAAGCGGAAACCGGTGTTCGTGTCTATTTCCTGTATGACGAACTTGGCTCTATGGGTTTACCTGCAGCATATGTTGATGAACTGAGGAATGCCGGTGTAGCGGTATCGCCTTTCAACACACGCAAGGGCAAACGAAATCGCTTCCAGCTCAATTTTCGCAATCATCGCAAGATTGTCGTGGTCGATGGTAAAACCGCCTGGATTGGTGGGCACAATGTTGGCGACGAGTATCTCGGCAAGGATGCGAAAATTGGCAAATGGCGAGACACACACGTGAAAATTGAAGGACCAGCTGCAGTGGCGGCACAGTCATCTTTCTTCGAAGATTACTACTGGGCAGCCAGCGACAAACCAGTATTCAACTGGATACCAACAGCCAGCGTGCAAGGAGATACGTCCGTATTGATTATGCCAACTGGGCCTGCTGATGAACTTGAAACAGCACTGCTGATGTTCCTCCACATGATCAATTCTGCGAAGGAAAGAATCTGGAT
>JASJFV010000239.1:0-6000 GCA_033791885.1 Gammaproteobacteria bacterium
CCGAATCCGGTCAACCTCAGCAGATGGTTGTTCTTGGCATGGGTAAACTCGGTGGTGGTGAACTTAATTTCTCATCCGATGTTGATCTTATATTCTGCTTTCCGGAAAACGGGCAAACCGACGCCAGTAGACCAATTGCAAACAGCGAGTTTTTTATCCGTCAAGCCAGGTTATTCATCAAGCTACTGACCACTCCGACTGCTGATGGCTTTGTCTATCGTGTTGATACTCGACTGCGTCCGAATGGTGATAGTGGAACGCTTTGCCTGTCATTTGCTGCAATGGATAATTACTATCAATTGCACGGCAGAGACTGGGAGCGCTATGCATTCATCAAGGCAAATATTGTTGCTGGCGATAAAGACAACGGCAAAGAACTATTAAGCAACCTGCAGCCTTTTGTTTATCGCAAGTACCTGGATTTCGCCGCCGTCGAGTCTATTCGCGACATGAAAGAAATGATCGAGCGAGAGCTTAGTCGTAAAAAAGAACTACAGAAGAACATAAAACTGGGTCCAGGAGGAATTCGCGAGATAGAGTTCCTTGCCCAGGCGCATCAGATGATTCGCGGTGGACGAGATAAAAGCCTACAACAGCGCAGCCTGCTTTTAGTGCTTGACCAGCTTAAGGACTCTGCACTGATCTCAGACAGTGAATATTGCAGTTTACGACAGGGTTATTATTTCCTGCGCCGATGTGAAAACCGGCTGCAAATGTATGCCGACCAGCAAACCCACAACCTGCCTGATGATGAAATGCAACAATTAATTCTTGCCCACTCTATGGGCTATTCAGACTGGCAATCCTTCAATATGGAGTTGCGTCAGCATATGCAGGGTGTACATCAGATTTTTCATGATCTGTTCATGTCGACTGCAAATCCTGAACAAAAATCACAGACCCTTAATCTGTCGCACCTTTGGAACAATGAGCTGGACGATGAGCACGCCCTGAAATTACTTGCAGAAAATCATTATCAGCAGACTGATGAACTATATTCGAGGTTACACGCCCTGCGAACCGGCTCTTTCTATCATAGTTTGAGCGTCACCGCGAAAAACCGTCTCGATCGCCTGCTTCCAGTCCTGCTGCACGAAGTCGGCACAACAGTAACTGAAATTGATCAGGCCGCTAAATGCACTTCCACAGACGAAACTATATTACGCTGTCTTGAATTGCTATCTACAATCTCACGTCGGCCGGTTTACCTGTCCTTATTACTTGATAATGAACTCTTGCGGCATCAACTGATTCGACTGACAGCCGCTAGTCCCTATATATCATTATTACTTACACGCCACCCAATCCTGCTTGATGATCTGTTAAGTGGGTATTCACTTACCGATTTCGATACATCCACACTTGACATAAGCCTTGAGAAGCAGATTTCTACTGCTGAAAAGAGTGACCTGGAACAGCAGATGAATCTATTAAGAGAGTTTCATAATAGTAAACTTCTTGCCGTCGCTTCGCTGGGGATATCAACTGGACTATCAGCTAAAGATACCGGTAATTCACTTTCATCTGTTGCCGAAGCATGCGTTAAGGCAAGCCTGAGATTAAGCCTTCAGGACATCGTCTGCAGCCATGGTACTCCTGCTACCTGCGAAATTGACACAATTCCTTTCTGTGTAATAGCCTATGGCAAACTAGGTAGCCGGGAGCTTGGTTTTGGTTCAGATCTTGATCTGGTTTTTCTTTCGCAAAATTTTCCCGACGCTGAAAAGACTTCCGGTCCACGAAAAATATATATCCCGCAGTTTTTTGCTCGTGTCGGTCAACGCCTGGTTCATATTATATCGACTCGCACACCGGCCGGCCGTTTATACGAAGTTGACATGCGTCTAAGACCAAGCGGGGATTCCGGCCCATTAGTGACGACAATCAGCCGCATGCTGGCTTATCAGAGAGGTAAAGCATGGACCTGGGAACACCAGGCACTGGTCAGAGCACGTGTCATCGCTGGTGACCCAACGCTTGCAAAGGAGTTTAATCAACTGCGCCATGAAATCCTCACGCGGCCTCGTGACGATAATAAGCTAAAAAAAGACATTGTTGATATGCGTGAAAAGTTAAGATCGTCAAAAAACTTCAGCCGAAGTGACGTTTTTGACCTGAAACAGGGCCGGGGAGGTATCGTTGACATTGAATTTATGGTGCAATATATGGTTCTGCGCTGGGCACATCAGTATCCACAGCTGACGACTCACACGGAGTCTCTGGATCTACTAGATATGCTGGCCAGTTTAGAATTATTGGAACTGGAACAGCACCACATATTATCTGGTGCTTTTTCAAACTGGCTAGATAAAAGCTACCAGTTACAGTTAAACGATCATAATGCTGTCATTCCAGACGGTGTAGACAAGCCATTGCGTCTACAGGTGACAGGAATCTGGAACAAAATGTTTACCCGGAACGCCGGGTAGTAACAAATAGGAGAAAAATGATGTCGATGTCTGACCGTGACGGTGTCATCTGGTATGACGGTCAACTGGTTCCGTGGCGTGATGCTACGACCCATGTACTGACACACACCCTGCATTACGGGTTAGGTGTGTTTGAGGGCGTGCGTGCATACGATGCAGAGGGTGGAACCGCAATATTCCGCTTACAGGACCACACTAATCGATTGTTCCGTTCAGCACATATACTGCAGATGGACATACCTTTCAACAAGGATGAACTGAATGATGCTCAATGCCAGGTCGTACGTGAAAATGGACTGAACAACGCATATCTCAGGCCAATGTGCTTTTATGGTGCTGAAGGTATGGGTTTACGCGCAGACAACCTCAAAACACATGTAATCGTGGCTGCCTGGGACTGGGGTTCATATCTTGGAGAAGAAGGGCTGGAGAAGGGTATACGTATCCGCACTTCCTCCTTTACCCGCCACCATGTCAACATCACCATGTGCAAGGCTAAATCAAACGGTAACTATACCAATTCCATACTTTCACTACAGGAAGCACGCGCTGACGGATACGACGAAGCATTACTGCTTGACCCGGAAGGTTTTGTTGCTGAGGGTAGTGGTGAAAATATTTTCATCACTCGCGACAATATCGTTTATACACCTGATCTCACTTCAGCTCTGGATGGCATCACTCGAGATACCATCATTCATTTCATCGATGAGCTAGGACTCAAGCTGGTAGAAAAGCGTATCACACGCGATGAGGTCTATATCGCAGATGAAGCTTTCTTTACCGGTTCTGCTGCAGAAGTAACGCCGATTCGAGAACTGGATAACCGTCAAATTGGTGACGGTGGCAGAGGCCCTATAACAACACAGCTTCAGACCATGTATTTTGATCAGATTCACGGCCGTCGCACAAGCCATCCTGAATGGCTGACCAGAGTCTACTGAAGCAGGGATTGATACTATGCAAAATTCTATAAACGAGAAAGAAACTAGCGCCACTAATAAAACATCTTCACAGGTACATTCTATCAGTAAGCAAGACCTTCCTGTGGCATGTCCTCTGCCAAGTGCAAGTCAGTGGAACGCGCACCCTCGTGTTTACCTGACGCTGGATGAACACGGCAAGGCCATCTGCCCCTATTGCAGCACGGTTTATATTCTGCAGAAAGAAGACTGAACCCACAACGGAGTTCTGTTGTGAAAACTGTTGAACGGATTCTTGTCGTCGGTCCATCCTGGGTTGGCGACATGATGATGGCGCAAACACTTTTTATCCTGTTAAAGCGCAACAATCCGGATTGCAGCATCGATGTTCTTGCGCCAGACTGGTCATTGCCCATACTGGCACATATGCCAGAAATATCAGATTCAATTGCTTCACCATTTAAACATGGTGAAGCCAGTCTACATCAACGCTATTTGCTTGGAAAATCCCTGCGTGACCGTCGCTATGACCAGGCAATAATATTACCCAATTCTTTAAAATCAGCTTTAGTACCCTACTGGGCCAGGGTACCTCGCAGAACAGGTTTTGTCGGCGAGCTACGCTATGGCCTGATAAATGATACGAGAAAATTAAACCGCCAGGCTTTGCCTAAAACGGTCATGCGATTCGCCGCACTGGGCATTCCTGCAAAACAGTCCCTTGATAAAATTTTACCCTTTCCGCATTTAGATACTAATGAACAGAGTAGATCTACCACCTTCAATACATTAAGCATTGAACCTGCTACTGACTTCGTTCTTGTACTATGTCCTGGTGCCGAATTTGGACCAGCCAAGCAATGGCCCGCATCTCACTTTTCCTTACTTGCCAATTACTATATTAGCCTGGGCTGGCAAGTCTGGCTGCTCGGCTCAGAAAAAGATAATACTATCTGTAGTGAGATTGATTATGCCTCTGAAGGCCGATGTAATAATCTGGCGGGTAAAACTGAACTGGGGCAGGTAATTGATTTGATGTCCCGTGCCTCAGCCATTGTTTCAAACGATTCCGGCCTGATGCATATAGCCGCCGCCCTGGATAAACCACTGGTTGCCATTTACGGCTCATCTGACCCAGGTTTCACACCGCCTTTAACAGATAAGGCAAAAATATTAAGCTTATCTCTTTCCTGTTCACCCTGCTTCAAAAGGCAGTGTCCACTCGGTCACCTCGACTGCCTTAAAAAACTTGATCCAGTCATGGTCAGCGATGCTATTACTTCCTTACTCGAGAACAAAAGTAATGGTTGACTGGCAATCTTTTGACCTTAAGACTATCAGGGATAATACAACTGCCACCCATCGCAAGGCGCATGGCTCAAGACCCGATGTATTGCAGATAAATATTGATGGTGATGAGGCTGTACTTAAAGATTATACGCATAGCGATACCTGGTTCAGGAGATTAATAGCACCTTTACTGGTAATTCGTGAAGTGCGCTCTCTCAGGTTGCTTGATGGTGTCAAAGGTGTCCCTCATCTCTATTATGTCTACAACCGATATGCCTTTCTTGTAGAATCCGTAGACGGTGTTGCGGCCAGCCAGATGGATAAAAATTCTCTTGATGACGATTTTTTTGTGCGTATGAATAGTGTGCTGGATAATATTCATGATAAAGGTGTCACACATTGTGACCTTAGAAGCGCTGGTAATACCTTAATCACACCCGACCAGCAGCCCTGGCTGGTTGATTTTGTTGCCAGCATTCATCAAAGCAGTCGATGGAATATAATTGGGCGCTGGATCTTTCAGCAGTTTGTTGATGCTGACTATGGAGCGGTATTAAAATTGAAAAAGCGACTGGCGCCTGATCTGTTATCAGATGATGAACTCGATAGAATTGAACATCCACATTCAACAGTTGAGAAGGTAGGTAGAAAGATGGGAAGGTCTGTACGCTTTATAACCCGCAACCTATTTCCAAGCAAAAATAACTAATTATCGCTTCTACTATTATCATTATAAGTTAGCCAGCAGCACTATCCTCTGTCTGCTCATAATCAACACCTGAAAAATCTTTCCGCTATGTCAAAATTCTAAATTTAAATTTCTGACAGTGTATTTATCTCGATAAATATTTGGGCGTGTCAATCATGTTATGTCTGAAAGATGAATTACAAATAGAGGATTACCGTGAACGCTAATGCTTGGACAATGAGAATTACTTTGACTGCTAGCGAGATGATTTTTTACTACTTGTATACCACATTAAATTAGACCGTTTTACCACCTGGTGCAGCTTCTGACATCGTGTTATCACGGTTACTTTTTATCAACAACTGTATGATCATTTCTATCAAAATATCTATAAACCCTGGCCGGCTTTTTTCCTATAGCGTCCAATTAAGTCCAACATGACCGGCATATCCGCAAGCTTTTCTTCAGGCATGGTAAACAAGCTGAAAAATAGTGCCGTACTAAATAGCAATACAATGAAACAGGTGATCATAGTGATTAATGCTGGCTAAGCTAATTAGAAATACATCAGCCCGTTTTAATAAACAATTCCTGTAGAACGAATGATATTCGTGAAGGGGCATTTCATGCTGCAAGCAGTTCATTATTTTCCAATACAGAATGAACTGAA
>JASJFV010000240.1:0-6539 GCA_033791885.1 Gammaproteobacteria bacterium
GATGCCTGGAAAGTGGACGGTAGCCGAGTCTGGCTGAATAACAAAGATGCGGAAGCGGTGGCGAATTTTATTGCTACCATCCCTTTTGATCATGCACTGCCTCCCTTGCTGAGCCTAAACGTTGATCTGATAAATGGTAATCTGTCGCAGGCTGAACACTATTACCCGGTTCTACTGATGCAGCCGGGAATAAGGAAATGGTTTGCAGATGCCGGTTTTCGTGGTCGGCTGAATACGGCAAAGCTGAGCTATGAAGGGACAGCCAAAGGCTTTCCGGTGAAGGGTGCTGAGAAATTCAAGGTTGCAGCAAATATTGAATCCGGCAGTTTACTGTTTGCGGCTGGCTGGCCACGCTTGACAGGTGTAAATGCAGACCTTTTAATTGGCAAGAATGATTTATGGGTCAACGGAACAGCAACAGATTTATTTGGGCAGAAAGTAGAAAGAAGTGCTGTCCACATATCACAGATGACAGAATCCAGTAAGCAGAAAGTAAATGTCAGGACGGGGCTGAACGGTGATTTAGGCAAGGTTGTTAAATTTTTACAAACCGGCCCGCTGTTTAAAAATACGGCAATGCAGGAAATACGTCTTGCCGGTAAAGGACAGGGGTCTTTGAAACTGGATGTCTATATTCCTCTGGCAGATGCAAGCGGCACACAGCTTAAAGGCGAATACAAAACGAAAGCTGCCGCTTTGCAGTTACCCGACACTTCCTGGCTTACAAAACTAAATGGTGAATTATTTTTTACTGAGCGCTCACTCTCTTCTAACAATTTAAAGGGTGTAATGCGTGGAGGCCCCATTGCATTGAGTGTGAACACGCTAAAGGATGGTCAGCCACCGGTGGTTGAAGTTGTCGCCAGGGGTGAAGCGCATGCGAGTTATATGGGAACATTGATTGGTGAGTGGATTGCAGACGAGTTAAAAGGTAAGGCTGCATGGCAGGGTGTAATGAGATTTGATCCAGATAAAATGAGCCTGGCAATCAATTCTGACCTCAATGGGCTTGCGTCATCTTTCCCTTTTCCGCTGGCAAAGCAAAGAAAAGAAAAATTACCACTGAAGCTCGATGTTGTTTTTCTCCCTGATGAAAAAATGACTCTTGATTTCTTTATGCCGTCATTTGCAAACGGGAAACTGTTTTTTTCCGAGCAACAGCAGGAAATGTCATTGACCGGTGGTTGTATATCGATTGCCAGTACAACAGCCGAATGTGTTGAAAAGAAAGGTCTTTCCATCGACCTTGTGCAGGCAAATCTGGACCTTGATCGATGGGACAGTTACTTTAAAGAACAGGAAGGTGACGATGGCATTCCGCAAGTACTGACGCGCATGAGTGCCAGGCTTGACAGAACATACTACTCCGGAGTTGATATGGCAGATATTGCTATCGGCATTGATCGCCAGAAGGATGGAAGCTGGCAGGGATTTATCAACGGTGAAAGAATAAAAGGCGAAATCGGATTTAACTGGGAGCGCTCTTCAAAGTGGATAAAAACGCGACTTAGCCAGTTGATCTGGAACGAAGCAGAGGAAGAGCAATTCGCCACCGGTACTGCTCAGAATCCCGCTGAGTTTCCTGTGCTGGATATCATTGTTGAGGAGATGATTTTCCACAAAATGAAACTGGGAAGGATGAGCCTGCACGGAGAGCCGACGCCCAATGACTGGGAACTGCAGTTTCTTAAACTTGATCGCCCTGAAATGAAGGTGGCTGCAAAGGGGCGATGGACTGGACGCGGTAAAAACCAGGTCTCCAGCTTTGATGTTGATTTTACCAGTACAGACATGCTGACGACCTTGAATGCACTGGATTTCTATGTTGATTTCGATAGTGAATTGCTGCGTACTACCGGCAGCGTTTCGTGGAAGGGTGCCCCTTATGATTACCGGCTGGAAATCCTTGATGGCGAGCTTGATATTCACTCAGATAAAGGACGTTTGTCTAGTGTAGAAGTGGGTGCCGGCAGGTTGCTGGGCGTGTTAAATGTTGAAAATTTGCGTCGCCGTCTATTACTCGATTTTAGTGACCTGTCAGAAGAAGGCTTTGCCTTTGATGAACTGAACACTGCGATGACGATCAAGCAGGGGACAGCCACGATATCAAAGTTTATTATGCCTGGCCCTTCAGCCACTATTCGACTGGAGGGTGAACTGGGACTGGTCAAGCAGGATGTGAATATTAAAATGTCCATATCGCCGGCAGTAGGCGGCAATCTTACCGTTGCCGGGTTTGTCCTCGGTGGCCCTGCTGGGGGAGTGGTAACATACCTGGCATCGAAGGCGATAAAGAAACAAATGGACAAATCAGCTAATTATCAATATACAATTAGTGGTTTATGGGATGATCCTGTCGTTGATAAGATACAATCAGGTGAGGCTGATGGGGGTGCCGGAGTAGCTGAGGGGCAAATTGAGTAGATATTGCGGTGGGCCCCAATTAACTGCTTAAGTAATCAAGTAATCGGTATTTATTTAGAGTAAAAAGGAAACAGCTATGACACAAGTCGCTGCAATACAAATGACATCCGGGCCCGATGCCGCCGCTAACCTTTTTGAAGCGGGCAGGTTAATTACCCAGGCAGCAGAATCTGGCGCGAAGCTGGTTGTGCTGCCGGAAAACTTTTACATGATGCCGAAGAGGGATGCAGATCGGTTACGTGAAGTCGAAGTATTCGATGACGGTTACGTTCAGAGTTTTCTTGCAGAAGCAGCCCGCCGACACAAAATTTGGCTAGTCGGTGGCACTGTACCGCTGGCCACTGAAGACCCGGAGAAATGCCGCAGCTCCTGCCTGGTGTTCGATAGCCAGGGTGAACGTGTTGCACGTTACGACAAAATTCATCTGTTTGATGTTGAACTGGATAATGGAGAATCTTATACAGAATCTGCCACGATCGAATCCGGTGGAGAAGTAGTGGTAGTTGACACACCCTTCGGGCGCCTGGGTCTGGCAATTTGTTATGACTTGCGGTTCCCCGAACTATTTCGCCAGCTATCCGATAAAGGTGCGCAAATCTTCGCTGTGCCTTCCTCGTTTACTGCATTAACCGGTAGCATTCATTGGGAAGTACTGGTGCGTGCACGCGCTATAGAGAACCAGGTTTATGTCCTCGCAGCAGCACAGGGAGGTTTTCATGCTAATGGTCGGGAAACCTATGGTGATTCGATGATAGTTGATCCATGGGGGAGAATTACCAATCGTCTTTCCAGGGGGCCCGGCGTTGTGCTGTCGGAGATAGACCTTGATCTGCTTGGCCATATTCGCAAGAATATGCCGTCGTTGAAGCATCGGCAGATGAAGTGCTGATTTCAGCATAGTGTCTGCTGTTCTGTTCCGCATAACGTGATAACGTTATATTTGACCCCACATTAATAGAAATAACTCTCTCACCTGTCTCGGTAAATCGTATCTAGCTGCGACAGGTTCGATCAAGGACATATTCATATGACAGAAATTATGGAACAGGCGCGTCGGCGCCTGCTGGAGCCAACAGCACTCGGTGATCAGGATCTGGACAGGCTTATGTCCCAGTTACTGAGTAACCAGGTCGATTACGCAGATATCTATTTTCAATATAGCCGCCATGAAACATGGAGTCTGGAAGAGGGAAAGGTAAAGTCCGGCAGCCACAACATAGACCAGGGTGTTGGAATCCGCGCAATCAGTGGTGAAAAAACCGGTTTTGCCTATTCAGACGAACTGGTGCTTCCGGCACTGGAGCAGGCCGCTACCACAGCGAAGGCAATTGCCAGCAGCGGCAGCAACAGACAGGTTCCCATAGTCTGGAAGGGTGATTCTAATCGTGCCCTGTATGCGGCGATAGATCCGATTCCAACTCTTGCAGACCAGGCCAAAGTGGATCTGCTTGAAAAGGTTGAAGCTGAAGCACGTAAACAGGATGTGCGGGTTTCACAGGTAATGGCAGGTCTGTCTTCAGTGCAGGATGTTGTACTTGTCGCAGCCAGCGATGGAACACTGGCAGCAGACATTCGCCCTTTGGTGAGACTGAATGTTACTGTCATTGTTGACGACAATGGCAAGCGCGAACAGGGCACTTCTGGTGGCGGCGGTCGCTTCGGATTAACCGTCTTTACCGATACAGATCAGGCACTGCAATACGCTCGAGATGCAGTGCAGCAGGCATTGATCAAGCTCGAAGCCAAGGCGCCACCAGCGGGCATGATGCCGGTTGTTCTCGGTCATGGCTGGCCAGGGATATTGCTGCACGAGGCTATCGGCCATGGTCTCGAAGGCGACTTTAATCGCAAGGGAACATCGGCTTTTTCTGGACGCATTGGCGAAAGGGTAGCGTCTGATCTCTGTACGGTCGTCGATGATGCCACACTCACAGACAGGCGCGGCTCGTTAAGCATAGATGATGAAGGAACCGCAGGTCAGAATACGGTTTTGATAGAAAACGGCATCCTCAAGGGGTATATGCAGGACAAGATGAATGCCCGTTTAATGGGCATGGCGGCGACCGGCAATGGACGTCGAGAATCCTACTCTCATTTACCTATGCCGCGCATGACAAACACCTATATGCTGGCGGGTGAAACAGACCCTGAAGAAATTATTGGTTCAGTAGAGAAAGGCCTCTATGCAGCCAACTTTGGTGGCGGGCAGGTAGATATAACTTCTGGCAAATTTGTCTTTACTTCCTCTGAAGCCTACATGATAGAAAACGGCAAGATCACCTATCCGGTCAAGGGTGCAACCCTGATTGGCAGCGGACCAGAAGTTCTGACCCAGGTGTCAATGGTGGGCAATGATCTCGAACTGGATAGCGGAGTAGGTGTCTGCGGGAAAGATGGACAAAGTGTTCCGGTTGGTGTGGGGCAGCCGACACTGAAGATCGATCAGTTGACTGTCGGGGGTACTGAAATATGAGTGCAGGTAAAAACATACAGCAGGTTATGCCGTCGGATGTCAGTGAAATTGCTGCACCTTTACAGCAAGTGGTCGAGCAGGCATTGCACGATGCAGTCTCTCGATGCGGGGCCAGCAGTGCTGAGGCGGATGCCAGCCTGTCGCAGGGATCATCACTGACCGTACGCCTGGGTGAGATTGAAACAATTGAACATAATCGTGACAAATCGCTGTCACTGACTGTCTACTTTGGCAACAAGAGTGGTTCAGCTAGCACATCAGACATGTCTAACGAAGCGATAAAAAATACCGTCGATGCAGCCTGCAGCATCGCCAGGTTAACTGCGGAAGATGATTGCGGCGGCCTTGCTGACGCAGATCAGATGGCGAACGAGTTTCCGGATCTCGATCTCTGGTATCCCTGGAACCCGGATGCCGATACAGCACGCGACATGGCTCTGCAATGTGAAGAAGTTGCTCGCAAGACCGGCAATGCCATCAGTAACTCTGAAGGCGCGACGGTAAGCAGCCATGAAGGCGTGGGCATTTATGCCAACACACATGGCTTCAGTGGTACCCGCTACGGCACCCGGCATTCTCTCAGTTGCTCTGTAATTGCCAGTGATGGAGAGGCTATGGAACGTGATTACTGGTACACCGTGGCACGTGACCGGTCAGCATTACAGACGGCAGAAGAAGTCGGCAGGATAGCGGGTCAACGGACGCTGAACAGGCTTGGCTCACGCAAAATTACCACTTGCCAGACCCCCGTGATCTACGAAGCACAGGCCGCCGGTAGTTTATTATCGCACCTGATTTCAGCGATCAGCGGCGGAGCACTGTACCGCAAGTCATCGTTCCTGCTGGATCACAAGGGAGAAAAGATTTTCCCTGATTATATTAATATTTCCGAGCAACCCTACCGACCGAAAGGACTGGGCTCTGCAGCCTTCGATAATGAAGGTGTGGCAACAAGAGAAAGATCAATTATCAAAGGCGGTGTGCTGATGGATTACGTGCTGGGCAGCTACTCTGCACGCAAGCTCGGGGTGCAGACAACAGGTAATGCCGGTGGTGTGCATAACCTGGTAATCGAGCATGGAGACAAGGACCTGCCGGCCTTGATGAAACAGATGGGTACGGGACTGCTGGTGACGGAGCTGATTGGTTTTGGCGTCAATAACGTTACCGGTGATTATTCACGCGGGGCTGCCGGTTACTGGGTAGAGAATGGCGAGATTCAATATCCGGTCAGCGAAATCACGGTTGCAGGCAACCTGCTGGATATTTTCCAGTCCTTCGTCGAGGTGGGTAACGACCTCGACAAGCGTGGCAATACAATCACAGGCTCAATACTGGTAGAGCAGATGACAGTAGCGGGGGAGTGAGTTGAAGGTTTTGCCCTTCCTGGGCAGGGTTATTTTTCTATTCTATTGAATTTTTACTTTGCTTTTCGCCCTTTATGGGCGAGTATCTTTTCTTTGTGTGGCCAAAGAAAAGGTACCAAAAGAAAGGACACCCTACTGTGTTGGCCTTCGGCGTCTCTGTGCGCTTCAGCTTAGAGCGGGCACTGCGGAACTCGCTGCGCTCAGACAGTCCTCGTACTGATCCGCTCTAAGCCTCCAGTGCTCGACAACACAAAAGGGGTTATAAGATCAAAACA
>JASJFV010000241.1:0-7528 GCA_033791885.1 Gammaproteobacteria bacterium
GTGTCATAGATAGTTACCGACCAGTTATCCTTCACCGGTACATTAGCGGGCACGTGCAACTTATAGCTCTTACCGCCATCGAGGGCCTGGTGTTTTGAATCCAGTCCGGCGATCAGGTAATCCGAACCGGCCCCTGGTTTGGTCAGGGCCATGGCAGGTGTTACCACTACCGCGTTGTAATGCATCCACAGGCGTGAATCCATGCGGCGCGCACCGTCTACCAGGAAGAAGCTATTCTTGTCGGCAAACGCCATCACCCACTCGCTGTCAGTGTCTTTGTAGACACGCTGACCCGGATCACGGGGGAACACGGTATTGGCACGCGCATAAGCATTACCGATAGCGACCGCGTCAGTCAGGATCGCTTTCATACGATCATCCGGCTCAAAGGGTTTGCCTTTGACAATACCGATTGCCGCAATCTGACCGCTTAATTCGGGATCAAGGAAATCGTTCGGCTCTTCCTGGATAAGGTTATTGAGGCTCTCATAAAAGCTGAAATCGTTAGGTGGAATGGTCTTATAATCCGCCAGCCCCGACATGTTGATAAATTCTGTCTTTGGCGGATTGTCCTTATTCGCCAGCGGGTAGACCTTCAGATTGTTCTTGATCCGATCGGTCGCTTCTTTAGCGCCCTTCTTGACGTAGCCACGCATGAAGTTCCACACGCCGTAGGTTTTTGACTCAACGACAAAATAGCCGTCAGGTACATCACCTTCATAGCCCGGAGGAAGTACCAGGTACTTGCCGCCCTTGCCCTTGTCGGGTCCGGCTGCGCCTATGTCGCTCATGTAGCGAAAGTACATGTCATTGAAAACACCCAGCACGCCAGGCGGCAGTTCGACGACCGTCGGTCCGTCATTCTTCAGATCAAGAAATCCCCAGGTGTAAAGCGAGGTATTGTTCCAGGTCAGCACCAGTGGTTTGGAATCAGGCATGTCTTCCGCGATCAAAATCTGGTTGGCTTTGGTCAGGCCCATATCCCGCATGCCCTGGCGCAGGTGGTACATGGAGACCGCCGGCATCATATTAATGAATACGTCCACAGCACGTGCACGATCGACGTAATCGTAAACCGTTTCCACCGTGTCTTTTGTCGGCACACCATCGAAGAACTTCAATTTTCCAATCGAAGTCTCCACCTTGTCCGGTGTCTTAATGCTTGCCGGGATCTGTGTCGTGTTCTGGTATGTTGGCGATTTTGCCGATGCACCCGCCGCATAGACCAGTGCGGCCGCACAAAATAGTGGAATAGCATTGATAATATAACGTCTGTTCATTTTGGCAGCTCCTGTTGCTATAGGTTGAATTCGTATTGTACGCTGATTAACGGAACCTCATTCATCTGTCACTTCGGCAGCAGGGGGTTCATCGCCAAGATAATTCACAGAAATCAGTGACATGTGAAGTTCGTAGAGAGAGTTCAATATTCCAGACAGTTCTGACTGGTCGATGACGCAACCTTCCAGTACCGAAACATTGTTTTCCTTTTTATCAGAAGCAGGTATAACCCGCATGGTACCAAAGCGATCAGACCAGCCTGCGCGCAGAGCCCCCTGCACCTCAATCCGGTAAAAGCCCGGGGCAGTGAAAGCATATTGTTTATTCATATAAATCCCGCTTTTCTTGCAAAGCTCAAAATCAACTCAACCGGTACATTCCGGATGGTTAACATTTTGAATGCCCATGAAAAAGTTCACATCCCCCTAAACGGGGGATTTACGGGGTAGTACTACAATTTTTGATGACAGGAAATGGATCAGACAGATGGGGTAAATCAGACGGAGTTATTCAGACAGATGCAGTAAATCAGATAAGCATCACTCTGATGACTGGAGGATATGCTTTGCCATTTCTGCTGCCTCTCGTCGAGTGTTGACGCCAAGCTTCTGATACAGGTGCTTGAGGTGGGTCTTCACTGTCTCCGGCGAAACGAACAGGCTTGCAGCAATTTCCTTGTTCTGTAGACGCCTGACAAGCAAACTGAGTATTTCGAGTTCTCGATTAGTCAGGGGCTCTGTCACCAGCATAGGACTTAATTCCAGGTCAGGATGATCTTTAACAACCATTGTCTGCTGACTTTTGAGGCGCTGGAAACAATTAATCAGTTGTGTCACGAAATCATTCTGTCCCTGTTCTTTTTCAAGACGTTCAAGCAATTCAGCCATCGGCTGACCGAGTTCGATGAAAGGTCTTATCCATGCGTCCGGTGCAGCCATGGCGACTACCTGTTGTAAACTGGACAGGGCCTCATCGGTGCGGCCCTGTTTTTCCAGCAAAAGGGATTGTAGTACAGCGGCTTCTATCGCCTGGCCGATGTAGCGGCAGCTATCACATAACTGCCTGATTAAATCGAGCTGTGCAGTTGCCTCCTGTAGAGATTCCCTGGTACCGATGGCCAACAATACCCTGACACGCGTAAGTGACGGCACCTCCAGCCAGCAAAATAGTTCATCCAGGGCAGGCGCAGTACTGGCTGATCTCGCCCATTTTGCTGCGGGTTCCAGTTCTCCACGCAATAGCTGCAGCCTGGCCTCACACGACTGAGCAATTGAAAATGACTCCGCATCGTTTCTTTCTTTCGCAAAGGCCAATAACTGGCGTTGAGTCTCGATGGCCTCACCACTCTGCCCTAGAAGAGATTGTGTAATCACCAGCCCTGCCAGCGTATCCAGGGCAGCTTTCGGCTCCAGGATGTAGCGTTGCCGGTCTGCTTTTAAGAAAAATTCTGCAGCCTTATCCAGTTCATAGTTATGTAAATCTATACAGCCCAACAGATAGTTGCTCCAGGCCTCACTATTGGCGATATGGTTTTGATGCGTCAGCATTTCAAGGCTTTGTGCCTGTTTCCTGGCTTCAGCCAACTCACTCGACAGCAGGTGAATGAAAACGAGAGCACCGATCAATTGCGAACGATATAACGCTGAAATGCCGACGCCATTCATCAGGTCGGTAATATCCAGAATTGCCCTGTCTTTCCGGCCATTCATACACAGAGCCAAACCGTAGTAGAAGCCTACCGCGCCATCCAACACTCCGGGCTGTTCGGGGAGCTGTTTTATTGAATCTTCAAGGTAAGCAAAACTGCTCTCGCCGTTGCCCTGCCAGTAGTCAATCAAAGCGTGGAAAAAGTTAATATCACGGTTGAGCAGTGAAGCGCCTGATTCATCGACTAGCGATGCTTCCAGTTGTTCGATAAGGGCAGGAAGCCTGTTGAACTGTTGCTGGGTCATTGCCTGCCATACCTCGGTCAGCAAGAGCTGCTGCCTGTGCTGACACAGTCCAGGCGGAAGCATGTCGAGCCATTTCCTGACGATATACCAGCGGTCATGGTTCATCTCGGCACGCCAGTTGCGTTCGACGACCTCAGCCGCAGCGTTCGCTTTCCCTGCTTCGAGGGCATGCACAATGGCCTCGTCAATCATGTTCTGACTTTCCAGCCAGCCACTGGCCTGTAAGTGGAGATTGTCTATCTGTTGTGCTGACAACCGCTCAGACAGTTCTTGTTTCAGCATAACCTGGAAAAGATGGTGATAGCGGAACCATTCACCGTTAGTATCCAGCTGGATCACAAACAGGTTACCGTCACATAAAGCTTTGATGAAGCTGGCACCATTGTAACCTGATGGTTGAATCTGCCCGGGAGACAGGCAGACGGCATCACACAACGGGGCACAAAACCGGTCAAGAATGGCACTTTTCAGCAACCACTCACAGAGTACTGGTGACAGCTTGTTAATGACTTCATGCAGCAGGTAATCCTGTGTCTGTTGTATGCCACCATGCAGGTTCAACAGGAACTCATCAGCATCATCACATTGCTGCAATGCCAGTGTAACCAGGCGTAAACCGACAACCCAGCCTTCCAGTTCCTGCTGCAGGTTGTTTAACGCTGCCTCATTAATCCCATGACCAACTGTCTTTTCAAACAGTGAGCGGATTTCGTCTTTAGAAAATTGCAGATTAACTGTTCGAATCTCATTGACCTGCCCCTGTGCACGCAATGAAACCAGTGACAATGGTGGATCTCGTCGAGAGATGATTACCAGGTGAAGAGGAATGGCAGGACGCTCAAGCATCCACTGAATTAATTCGTTGACTGGCGACTGGGTATCGATCAGGTGATAATCATCGAGCACAACCAGGATGGGGACGTTTAGTGCATTTAACTCGTTGGCCAGTGTCGAGGCGACTTTCGGCAGTGGTGGCAACTCCGCCGCCTTGATGAGGTTAAAAGTACCCGGGCATGCCTCGGGGTAAACCAGCCGAAGTGAGGAAATAAAATAGGCCAGGAACTGACGTGGATCGCTGTCATTACGGTCAAGCGACAGCCATGTGCTGGCCCAGTCGGACTGCTCGAGCCAACTGCTGATTAATATACTCTTGCCATAACCGGCGGGAGCTGAAACCAGTGCCAGAGGTCGGTCACGACCGCTATCGAGGCGTGCCAGTAAATCTGCACGCTGTACCAGGTCGCCTGGAATAAGCGGTCGTTGCAGCTTGGTCTGCAGAAGGTTCTCGAGAGTGTCATCCAGCAGGGGTGTCTCGATAGTGACATCGACTGCCGCGACCCCATCATGCTGGCGGTAGCTTTCGATAACCGTGCTGGTGATAGCCGCGCTAAGAAAGGCCTCACCTCTTTGCACCGCATGTATTGCTCTCACCAGTTCTTCAGGAACACTATCTTTTAACAGGTATCCGGCAGCTCCAGCATGCAGCATCTCTTCGACAAAACGCTTTTCTGAGTGAATGGATAGAGCAATAATCCTGCTCTCAGGTAGTTCGCTCAAGATCCGCCGTGTTGCTTCTATGCCATTAAGCCGGGGCATCGTGATGTCCATAATGATGACATCTGGTGTCAGCAACCTGGCCTGCTCAACAGCCTCTACGCCGTCGGCAGCTTCACCAGCAATGATAATACCGTGCTCATTCTCCAGTAGCGCGCGTAAGCCTTTACGCATCAAGGGGTGGTCATCAACCAGCAGAACAGTAGCAGTCTGTTTGTCCATCCCTGTCATTATCGATTACCCTTTGTCCATTGTGTGTCCAGCGGTGCGGTGATAACAGCCCTGGCACCATGACCAGGGCTGTTATCAACCGAAAGTGAACCGCCAAGATCCTGCATTCGTTCCTCGATGCTGAACAACCCAAACCCCCTGCTCTGGTTCTGCTGCTCAGCTATCATATCTTTGCCAATGCCCTGGCCATCGTCTTCAACGATAATCTGAATATTGCTGCCTTTTCGTTTGATCTCTACACTTACCTGTGTCGCTTTCGCATGTTTTACGACATTTACCAGTAGTTCACGTACATTGCGAAAAAGTATTGAACGGGTGTCTTCGCTCAGTGGTTTGTCTTCGCCGTCATCACTGAATTGTGTTCGCAGGCTATATTTCTCTCCGATATACTTTTCCAGCCATTCTGAAATTGCTGCGGACAGTCCGAGTTCGCTGATCATAGGCGAGCTGATAGCATACATGATGCTGCGCGTCTCCTGTATCGCCTGGCGTAATGAATCAGAGACATCCTCGAGGGATTTTATTATTGCCGGATCCGTCGTTTTACCGATTGCTGCTGCCAGTTGCATTCGCATAACTGCCAGAGATTGACCTACCTGGTCATGTAAGTCTGTTGCTATGCTGCGCCGCTCTCTTACTTCTGTGCGAGAGAGCTCAGAAGCCAGATGTTTGAGTCTGTCCTGATAATCGACAATCGCCTGCTCAGTCTTTTTTCTTTCTGTAATATCTGAGACTACGCCATCAGCATACTTGATGCCATCTTTCTCATAGATCGCGATGGACCTGTCATGAAACCAGACCCAGTGTCCTTTTTTGTGCATGATTCGATACTCTATATCGAAACCGCTTCCAGTTCGAAAGTAGGAATCAAACGCATGCTTGACCCGACCAACATCTTCTTCATGAATGCGGCCAAGCCAAAGCTGTGGATCACTGCATATTTCGTCTGGACTATAGCCGTATATTTCCTCGATGTTCGAACTGACATAGCTGGTACTTCCGTAAATATCTGTCGTCCAGGTGACATCCGGGATATTTTCAACCAGTGTGCGATATTTCTCTTCACTTTCACGAATCTGCGTTTCAGCTTCCCTGCGTTCACTAACGTCCTCTTCCAGCAGTATGACATTGTGTACTTTACCGGCACTGTCCTTGATAGGGTACATACGTGCCTGTATCCAGCGCTTTCTTCCTGCTGGCTCTGATAAAGGAGAAGAATTGAAAGTTTCAACCGCATCGTACTCAACGATCGGCATGACTACTTTTTCGCCGGTAAATGCACGCTCTATATATGGCATTAGCCCTACTTTAGCGGCCTGCTCGTCCTTCAGGATATTGTAACTATTGTACATTTCAGTCATCGCTTCAGGTGTGAAGCTCCACAACTTAGCACTGGCTTCATTCGCCAGCTCTACGCTGCCATCAGGAGTCAGAATTATTGTAGAGAACGGTGACTGTTCTACCAGAGCGCGAAATTTTTTCTCACTTTTAAGAAGTGCTTCCTGCGATTTTTTGCGTTCAGTAAGATCTGAATGAATACCTATCCAGCGATACGCATTTCCAGTTTCGAGCAGCCTGCCCTTGGAGAGTATCCAGCAATAACTGCCGTCGTTGCGGCGCATACGGAATTCAGCCTCAAAACGCCCAGGCTTGCCGCTGGCTGCCGTTTCAATAATCTCAATCGCCGATGCCCGGTCGTCGGGATGCAACAGAGACACGAAGGTGTCGAACTCGTGCGGCATGTCATCGGCCTGGTAACCCAGCATGGTGAACCAGACAGGATCGAGATAGATATCGCCGGTCTGTGGATTCCATTCCCACAGACCGGTTTCGGTCCCCTGCATAGCCGCGCGCAGGCGGGACTCACTAAGCTGAAGCTCGCGCTCGGCCTCACGCCGCGCTGCAATCTCACGATTCATGCGGCGTATTGTCATGCGCGCACCAGCAAACAGCAGCAGTCCAATGACAGCCGCGGCCAACAATCCTAAGAGTAAAACCAGTTCCTGGTGTGTGAGATCCATGATAGTAATGCTTAGCTTAGAACAGCCATAGGGTTACACTTTTTTGCCTGGATGCACCTGCATCTGATCATGCAAGAGTATAACCTGTAGATTAAATTAATGGATTGTTAAGACTAGCGCAAACGGATAGATAGCAAGATAATTCTGGAGCCCTGGAAGAACGCTGATGCCACTATCAAAGGTAGATCGACCCTGGACACGTTAATCTACCTGTAATTAAAGTCCGGGATAGCTACAGCAATGCGCTGGAGAGACGAAATACATTTTCAAGAAAGTGCTGTTTAAAACCACGCTGCATCCAGGCGTTAGTATCCAGCGGAACAGAGTCATCGAGGTAAGTTTGCTGTAATTGCCTGATCTCTTTTGCAAAACTCTCATCATAAACAAACAGCGATACCTCATAATTTATCCAAAGGCTGCGCATGTCCAGGTTAACGGTGCCGAACATCGTTATCGACTGGTCAACGGTAATAGACTTGGTATGCAGCA
>JASJFV010000242.1:0-9065 GCA_033791885.1 Gammaproteobacteria bacterium
CAACTTGCTGATGCAAGCCTACTACCGCTGGAGAAATTATAACTTGATCTGAGTCAAATGGCCCGATAAAAGTGTGTCATATAACACACTCTACACTTCGGCATGGGGCATTGTCGCTCTGTCAGAGAGCAGTAAAACAAACGGGTCAGCGCAATGACTATGGCAACTGTTACTAGCATAGCGTTTTATTCTATTTACTATTAATAATTAATAATTCACCTTTTAGCCTTAATCTCGCCCATCAACGGCCGCATTGCATGCAGCATGTTAGCGAACAGATGACGATTCGACTCTTCTTCCCTGGATAGTAATTGCTTCATATGCTCGCGCTGGGTAGGCTTGCTGAAACAGGCAGGACAATTATCGGCTATGACCGGAAATCCTGCCTGTTGGGAAAATTTGGCAAGCTGTCTTTCTCTTGTATAAACAAGTGGACGAATCACCTGTAAGTCTCCTGCATCAATGGTATATCGTGCCTTCATTGTTCGCAGGCTTCCGCCATGAAAAACACTCATCATGAATGATTCAGCCAGGTCATCCAGGTGTTGCGCCAGTACCAGTTTGTTGCACTGGTGCTTTCTCGCCGTACTGTAGAGAATGCCTCGGCGCATACGCGAGCAGTAGGCGCAGAATGAATCACGGCCCATGTTTTCTGCCGCCTGCTCAGCTACTTCCTGCCGACGGTAGTAATAGTCAATTCCAAGTCTCGCAAGATAGTCTTTAAGCGGCGAAGGGTCGAAACCCTCGATACCCGGGTCGACAGTCGCCACGGCAAGATCGAACTTGACCGGGGCATATGTCTGTAAATGACGCAGCAGGTGGAACAGCGATAATGAATCCTTGCCGCCCGAAAGCCCGAGCAATAGACGATCCCCATCGTTGATCATCTGGTAATCAGCGATTGCTCTGCCGACCGGCCTGAGCAGGTTTTTTGGCGGCTTGATTGGCAACATTACCGGAGGACTGTCACTTTCCCCTGCATTATCAACGTGTTCTTCCGTTTGTCCTTCTGTCATCATTTGGGTGCGCCGGCGGCAGTAAACTGGTAGAATTGCCGGTCTTTTTTTATAGACTGACAAAGAGCGGTATTTTTCATGGCTAAAGATTTCCTATTCACATCCGAATCAGTATCCGAAGGACACCCTGACAAGGTATCCGACCAGGTCTCCGATGCAATCCTCGATGCCCTGCTGGAACAGGATCCTCATTCACGCGTCGCCTGTGAAACACTGGTCAAGACCGGTATGGCCGTCATCGCCGGGGAAATAACCACCGCAGCGAACATAGACTATAGCGAAATCGTCCGAAAGACGATAACAGAAATTGGCTACGATTCTTCAGAGGTCGGTTTCGACGGCAATACCTGCGCCGTACTTGTAGCGCTGGATAAACAGTCACAGGATATCGCCCAGGGTGTGAACACCGGCGAAGGCATAGACATGGACCAGGGCGCTGGTGACCAGGGCCTTATGTTTGGGTATGCCTGTAATGAAACAGACGTACTCATGCCTTTCCCGATCCATTACTCGCATCGTCTCGTACAGCGCCAGGCAGAAGTACGCAAGAGCGGCGCACTTAGCTGGTTACGGCCCGATGCCAAGTCACAGGTCAGCGTGCGTTATGAGAACGGTATGCCGAGCCATATCGATACTGTAGTCCTGTCCACTCAACATAATCCTGAGATTAGCCACAAGGACCTCGAAGAGGCCGTGATTGAAGAGATAATCAAGCCCGTCATACCGGAAAACATGATTGGCCCTGATACACGTTACCTGGTCAACCCGACCGGCCGCTTTGTCATCGGCGGGCCAGTTGGTGACTGTGGTCTCACAGGACGAAAGATTATTGTCGACACCTATGGTGGCAGCGCGCATCATGGTGGCGGTGCTTTCTCTGGCAAGGACCCTTCCAAGGTCGATCGTTCCGCCGCCTATGCGCTGCGTCACGTGGCTAAAAACATCGTCGCCGCCGGCCTGGCAGAACGCTGTGAAGTACAGGTCGCCTACGCTATCGGGGTTTCGGAGCCTGTATCACTACTGGTCAACACCTTTGGCACCGGCAGTATTCCAGAACAACAGATCGAATCACTGGTTCGCGAGCATTTTGACCTGCGACCTCGCGGTATCGTTGAAGGCCTTGACCTGCTGCGGCCGATCTACCTGCCCACTGCAGCATACGGGCACTTTGGCCGCACTGAAGAGCAATTCAGCTGGGAAGCACTGGATAAAGTCGAAGACCTGCGCAATGATGCTAACATTAGCCAGGCCGCTACGGCCTGAGCTGGATAAGTTATAAAATAAGCACCACGAAAATATTGAGAGGATAGCAATGAGCGTACAACCTGTTGAAAACCTGGTACCGGATTACAAAGTCGCTGACATGAGCCTGGCTGAATGGGGCCACAAGGAAATCAGTATCGGTGAAGTTGAAATGCCCGGACTGATGGCTTTGCGTGAAGAATACGGGGAAACAAAACCGCTCAAAGGCGCCCGTATTGCTGGATGCCTGCACATGACGATACAGACCGCTGTGTTGATCGAGACACTGGAAGCGCTCGGCGCTGAAGTCCGCTGGTCATCGTGTAATATATTTTCCACCCAGGACCAGGCGGCAGCGGCAATCGCAGACAACGGCACACCGGTATTTGCCTGGAAAGGCGAGACTGAGGAAGAGTTCTGGTGGTGCATCGAACAAACTATCTTCGGCCCGGATGGATGGCGTCCAAACATGATTCTGGACGATGGCGGCGACCTGACCCTGCTGATGCATGAAAAATATCCTGATTTGCTGAAGGATGTCAGGGGTATTTCAGAAGAAACCACCACCGGCGTTCACCGGCTGTACGAAATGGCCAACGAAGGTAAACTGCTGACACCCGCTATCAACGTCAACGACTCAGTGACAAAGTCGAAATTTGATAACCTCTATGGCTGCCGTGAGTCGCTGGTAGATGGCATCAAGCGTGCGACCGATGTCATGATTGCTGGAAAAATCTGCCTCGTCCTCGGTTACGGTGACGTAGGGAAAGGCTGCGCACAGGCATTCAAAGGGCTTGGTGCTACAGTGATGGTGACGGAAATTGACCCTATCTGTGCTCTCCAGGCAGCAATGGAAGGCTACCGCATCGTCGACATGAACGATGCATGCGCTTACGGTGATATCTTTGTGACTACCACCGGTAATGTTGATGTCATTACCCATGAGCACATGTTGAAAATGAAGAATGAGTCCATCGTCTGTAATATTGGCCACTTTGATTCCGAAATCGACATTGCTGCACTGAAACAATACACCTGGGAAAACATCAAGCCCCAGGTTGACCACGTCATTTTCCCTGATGGTAAGAAACTGATCGTGCTGGCTGAAGGCCGCCTGGTAAACCTTGGCTGTGCAACCGGCCATCCGAGTTTTGTTATGTCTGCTTCATTCACTAACCAGGTAATCGCACAGATTGAATTGTGGAATAATCCGGACAATTACGAAAATATCGTTTATGTCCTGCCTAAACATCTCGATGAAAAAGTAGCGCGCCTGCACCTGGAGAAAATTGGTGTAAGCCTCAGCAAACTATCGCAGAAACAGGCCGACTACATCAGCGTTCCTATGGACGGACCATACAAACCTGACACCTACCGTTATTGATTTTGATTATCCAGCTGGCATGCCTTGCCAGCTGGATATGTAATTACTACTGTCTGGAGAATACACACCATGACACGGGATGAAAAAAGGACTTTCAGTCTCGAATACTTCCCTCCCCGCTCTGAAAAGGGCGAACAGTCGCTGGCTGTTGCGCGAGAAGAATTAAGCAAACTGAAACCCGCTTTTGCCTCAGTTACCTTTGGTGCCGGCGGCAGCACGCAGGATGGCACCTATCAGACAGTAAAAAGCATCATTGCGGAAGACGGAATTGATGCAGCGCCGCACATTTCCTGCATCTCCACCAACCGTGACACTCTGAGTCAAATGCTGTCAGATTACCAGGAGCTTGGCGTAAAAAGACTGGTCACATTACGCGGAGACATACCCTCAGGCTATGGCATGGCTGAGCACAATGAATTACGCTATGCCAACGAACTGGTCGAGTTCATCCGCCAGAAGAGTGGAGACTTCTTTACCCTTGAAGTCGCTGCCTATCCTGAGTTTCATCCCCAGGCTGCCAGTGCAAAAGCCGATCTCGACAACTTCAAACGCAAGGTTGAGGCAGGTGCTGATTCGGCCATTACCCAGTACTTCTTTAATCCGGATGCCTACTTCCGCTTTATTGAAGACTGCCAGGGCATGGGACTGGAAATACCTATTATTCCCGGCATTATGCCCATTACAAATTATAAACAGCTGGCACGATTCTCTGATGCCTGCGGTGCAGAAATACCACGCTGGATACGTAAACGTCTTGAGTCTTATGGTGATGATCTTGAATCAATTCGTCAGTTCGGGCTCGATGTTGTAACACACCTGTGTGAACAACTACTTGAAGGCGGTGCTCCCGGTTTACACTTCTATTCGATGAACCGTAGTGAACCTGTTCGAACCATCTGGAATAACCTCAGTCTATCTGGTTAATGATCACCAGTTTCTTCAGCATGATGTGATATTCAGATCACGGTAAGCCCCAATATCTTTAATTTCCCTTCGCTATACCACCGATTGCCTGCACCATCAATCATTCCATGAATGCAATGTATTATGAATCAGAGATACCACCAGGCGCCCTGATGTAGCGTATAATGATCTACATCTTTTGACTTCGCTGAGAGGTTCCTGCTTCTCGAAGAAGTCATTCTACTGCTCTGAGAGCATAGCCCAATTTACCCAGCAACTGATTTCAAGATAGGCATTGATTATGAGCATTAAAATATTTCAGGATAATATTTTTCCCCGTCATGTATCTGACTTAATGAACCTTATGCACATGGTCGTTTTCAATGGCACCGATGGCGAAGAAAGCTGGGATACATACCTGACACAGAAACAGAAAGAATGTGTTGCATTAGGTCTGGCAGAATATTATCAATGTGAACATTGTATAACTCATCATTTAACAGCTGCACATCGTTTAGATAACATTGAAAAGAAAACCATAGCAAAAAATATTAACTCTATTATTTTATTCCTGCGCATTGATACAAGAACGATTACTAAAACAGAGAAAGAACACTGGATAGTTGCCTGGAACAAGTTTGCCACCAAAATGTCGATAGTAAGCGGCGATGTAGCAACACCTCACCTAATTGGCCTGGCTATCGGGATTGCCAGGGATGATGACTTCCTCATCGAACTCTGTGGCAAAGAGGTAATTAAAATTCTAATTTCACAAAATATTGAATCACGACCGGCGATTGGTGAACTTGAATCAATAGTTATATTCATGAAGGCAGCTGCTTCAAAAAATCGTGTGGCTGATAAACTTGAAAGTCTCTTTGATGCAACAGAAATGCAATCATTAAAAGAAAATCAGGGTGCTTGAAGATTCATCTTCATCAAGTTTGCATCAGATTCTTACTCTACAAACCTGCCACCGAGCTCTAAGCCATAGCTCTTCCACGCACGCGGAAGCACCGGAAAAAACGTTACACATAAAAAAAGGCCGGCAAGAACTAAATTTCCTTAGTTCTCACTGGCCCTTTTTTTACTTTCTAACCGCAAACAATCCGCGGCTCGTTTTATTTAATAAACAGCATCTCCTGGTACTTCGGCAATGGCCATAGCTCATCAGCAACTTCAGACTCAAGTGCATCGCCATGTGAGCGAACTTCATCCATCAGACCACGGATTTCATTTGCACAGAACTGCATATGCTCTTCAGTAGAAGCAAAATCGTGTATATCCATTGCTTCAGACAGCTTGCCTACGGCGACCATCATTGCACTGGCTTCAGCTGCAACACTAATCGCCGCAGAGTTCTCCAGCTGAATATCCAGATCGGCCAGACTGGTACTTGTCATAGAAAGGTCAGCCAGGTAGCGAACTGCAGCAGGGAAAATAAGCGTCTTGGCCATATCAATGACCAGCTTGGCCTCCACTTCAATAGACAGGATGTATTGCTCTGAATAAACCTCGAAACGGCTTTCCAGCTCTACCGGGGAAAGTACACCAGTGCTTTCGAACAATTCCTTTACAGACTCTTCACGCAGGGCTGGCAACGCGTCAGCGGTGGTCGGGATATTCTTCAGGCCACGCTCTGAAACCGCCATCTCATGCCAGTCTGTTGAGTAGCCATCACCACCGAATACTGCGGCACCATGCTTGTCCATCAGCTCTTTAAGCACCTCGATCACTGCTGCTGTGCGTTCGGAACCAGCATCTAACCTGGCTTCCAGTTCACCGGCAATCCAGATAAGAGAATCGGCCAACATGGTGTTCATGGTAACCAGTGGACCGGAGACAGACTGCGCAGAACCTACCGCGCGGAACTCAAAGCGGTTGCCAGTAAAGGCAAAAGGTGAAGTTCTGTTTCTATCGCCCGGGTCACGCTCAAAATTGAGAATCTGGCTAAGTCCAAGATCCATTTCACCACCTTTATCACTACTGGATAGCCTGCCTTCCTTGATATCAAGAAATACATTTTCCAGCTGGTCGCCGAGGTAGACAGAGAGAATCGCTGGTGGTGCTTCGTTGGCACCCAAACGGTGATCATTTCCGGCTGACGCTATAGCCGCACGGAGCAATGGCCCGAATTTATGTACACCGCGAATCACTGCACCGCAAAACAGCAGGAAATTCAGGTTGTCATGAGGTGTGCTGCCTGGATCGAGTAAATTCCCCTGTGTGGAATTGCCTACAGACCAGTTAACGTGCTTGCCTGAGCCATTGATGCCAGCAAAAGGTTTTTCATGCAGCAGGCAGGTAAAACCATGTTTCTTCGCAGTACTTTTCATCAAGGTCATCATTAATTGCTGATGATCAGCCGCTACGTTAGCCGCCTCGTAATAGGGTGCAATTTCAAATTGTCCGGGTGCAACTTCATTGTGGTGGGTCTTGGCCGGGATGCCCAGTCGGTAGAGCTGGTCTTCAAAATCCTGCATAAATACCTGAACACGCGCAGGAATGGCGCCGAAGTAATGGTCATCAAATTCCTGCCCTTTGGCTGATGGGGCACCAAATAAGGTACGGCCGGCAAGCAATAAATCGGGTCGACTATTGACAAAATTTGTATCAACAAGGAAGTACTCCTGTTCTGCACCACAGCTGGAATTTAGTGGTGCGATATCCGTTTCACCCATCAGCTTTAGTACTTTCTGTGCGGCCCTGTTCATTGCATCATTTGAGCGCAACAGCGGAATCTTTTTATCAAGTGATTCGCCTGTCCAGGACATGAAGACACTGGGGATCATTAGTGTCGCACCGTTCTCTGTTTGCATAATGAACGCAGGACTGGTGGGATCCCATGCAGTGTAACCGCGCGCTGCATTGGTCATACGGATACTGCCGTTAGGGAAGGATGACCCATCTGGTTCACCTTTAATCAGCAGGCTGCCCGAGAATTCAGTGATCGCATTACCCTGCGAGTTGGTGATAATAAACCCGTCATGCTTCTCTGCAGTGATGTTGGTTAATGGGTAGAAAAGATGTGAGAAGAATTTGCAGCCTCTAGAAATGGCCCATTCTTTCATCGCCGCAGCAACGACGTCTGCAGTAGCCGAATCAAGGGGTGCACCAGTGTCTATCGTCTTCTTTATCGACTTGAATGCCGTCTTTGAAAGGGCCCATTCCATTCGCGCAAGATTAAAAACATCAATTGCCCAGATGTCTCCTAATTTTTCGGTCTCACTGACAGGCGTAGGTTCACGGTTAGTGATTTGATAGATCGCTTGAACGCGAGATTCATTTCCACTCATTTCTAATTCCTCAACTTGGGGTTACTAAAATTAATTTCTATCATCAGGGTGCCTGTTAAACAGAAGGCCTCAATCATGGCTATCAATATCAGACAATAGTTAATCTAGCTAGAACCCCGACAAATAACTTCAAAAATCAGAAAACTAGCATATTAGGTATACTCATAAAGCAAAAGTCATGCCAGTTAACAATACAAAGAATAAAGCCATTAGTGCGCATCTAAGTACATGAAATATATTGATTAAAAAAAGAGTCTTGTTTGAAGGGCCGTGAATAACAACTGTGCTGAATGAACTGTGAATGTGCATGATGCACACATCTAGTGCATTAAGACTGCAGACCTCTATTACTTAAACCAGATAACACCGCCTGACAATGATATAAGCTCAACTAGGCATAATAACACTTAACACTATGTATTTATGGATAATTAAGGAGAAAAATAGTTTTCAAACTGTTCTGAGAGGTTCTCTACATGTACATTTTTTGATGCCACAATCAAAATCAAACATACCTGGTCAGAAAGGAAGCCTTTTAATCTATCTCCTACCCATGCTCGGTAAAGTACAGTACTGCACCACCAAAAAACGGTCATTTACGCTATAATCGGCGGCTACTTTGTCCAATTTACACTTGAACCATGAACATGCCTTATAGCAACACTGAAACTGCCTCAAAACTACTGTATGCGTTGCAGGAACGCATCCTGATGCTTGATGGTGCCATGGGCACGATGATTCAGCGTCACGATCTTGATGAAAATGATTACCACGGTGAGCGTTTCGCTGGCTGGGAAGTCAACCTTAAAGGTATGAATGACTTACTGGTACTGACTCGACCTGATGTCATTCGTGGCATTCATGAACAGTACCTGCAAGCCGGTGCAGACATTATTGAGACGAACAGCTTTAATGCCACAGCAAGTGATCTAGCCCGCTACAAGCTGTCAGATTATGCTCATGAAATAAATGTTGCAGCGGCCCATGTGGCTCGCCAGGCCGTGGACAAGTACAGCACAGAAGACAAGCCCCGATTCGTTGCCGGTGTTCTGGGTCCGAATCAGAAGACATCCTCGGTCTCAGTCGATGTCAACGATCCGGGTGCCCGCGCCATTAGTTTTGATGAACTGGTTACCGATTACAGCCTCGCTGCACGCGCGCTGATTGAAGGCGGTGTAGACATCCTGCTGATTGAAACCATCTTCGACACCCTGAATGCCAAGG
>JASJFV010000243.1:0-17310 GCA_033791885.1 Gammaproteobacteria bacterium
GCAAGAACAGGACGAGTAGGAAATATGGCGAGTGATAATTTACAGTTTGTTGTACCCGAGGCGACTGATCTGAATGATTTACAGTCGAAGTTGCAAAAGGTGCTGGGTTTGTCTGAAGTGTCCTCTAAAACTCTGGAGCATACTTATTACGACAGTTTTGACTGGCTTATGTACCGCAGTAGCCATGTTCTCGAGCAAATTACTGGCGATGGAGAATCACTATTGCTGTGGCGCCCGCTTAACACTTCCAGTGCCCTTGCGAGCGAAAAAATTAAAGACTCAATGAAATTTGTTCATGATCTACCAGCAGGTCCTCTGCGTAGCGGACTGGATGGGATTCTGGAGATGCGGGCCTTCCTGCCGCAAGCACGGGTGCGAACCAGAGTGCAAACTTTCAGCCTTCTGGATGATGAAGAAAAGACAGTATTACGGTTAGCCATTGAGCAGCATGCATTGCTGGGTCGAAAAGGCAGTAAGTCGCGCAAGCTTGGAGTGCGACTGCAGGTCCTGCCGGTCAAGGGATACCATAAGCCTGAAAAGAAGGCCGTCAGAATTCTTCGCAAGGAGTTGGGCCTTGCTGTGGCTGAAGATGATCTCATGCTGGTCGCGCTGGCTGCTCAATCAAGCCAGCCGGGAGAGTACTCTTCCAAACTAAAACTGCATCTCGAACCTGACATGCGTGCCGACGCAGCGACCAGGGCTATACTTTTGCGTCTGCTCGAGATCATCAGGGACAACGAGGAAGGAACGAAGCAGGATATTGATTCCGAATTTTTACATGATTTCCGTGTCGCTATTCGCAAGACCCGCTCCGCATTGAGTCAGATCAAAGGGGTGTTCCCGCAGCGTGTGCTTGAAAAGTACAGTGCCGGATTTGCATGGCTCGGCTCAGTCACCGGGCCGACGCGTGACATGGATGTCTATCTGTTGACTTTTGACCATTACCGATCGAGTTTACCGAAATCGATTCAGGCTGACATCGACCCGTTGCATGAATTTCTTATTGCGCACCACAAGCAAGAACAGGCTGCACTGGCTAAAATTCTGAATTCGTCTCGATACCGCCGTCTTCTGGATACCTGGCAGGCTACCCTGGAGGCGCCATTGCCGGCACGTTCAACATTACCGAACGCCACGCGCCCGGTGATTGAAGTTGCCGATAAACGTATATTGCGGGTGTATAAGCGGGTTGTTAAAGAGGGCCTGGCGATACGCCCGGATTCTGATGCCGAATTACTGCATGATTTACGTAAGACATGTAAAAAACTGCGTTACCTGATGGAGTTTTTCCAGAGCCTCTATCCGGCTTCCAAGATAGGGGAGCTGATTGGGGTATTGAAATCACTGCAGAGCAACCTGGGCGATTTTCAGGATTATGAAGTTCAGGCTGAGACGCTGAAATTGTTTAGCAACCAGATGGTAAAAGAAGGAAATGCACCACCACAGACATTGATGGCGATGGGGGTTCTTGTCGAAGGGCTTGAGGCGCGCCAGCATACGACACGTGAAGAATTTGCCAAGCGTTTCGGCAAATTCGCGGAAGCGGAGAATCAGGACAAGTTTAATAAACTGTTCCGGCTTCCACGTGCCAAGAAGGAGGCAAAATAATGAAGACGATTGCCACGTACAATATCAAGGGCGGTGTAGGCAAAACAACCACTGCAATTAACCTTGCCTATGAAATTTCACGAACCGGTGCGAGAACGCTGGTCTGGGACCTCGACCCGCAGGGAGCAGCAAGTTTTTTCTTTCGAATCAAACCGAAAATAAAAGGGGGAGGAAAAGGCCTGGTAAGGAGAGAGCAAGAGATAGACTCTCTGGTCAAGGGCACTGACTTTGAAAATCTGGATCTGCTTCCAGCTGATTTTTCCTACCGTAATATGGATCTGTTGCTCGACAGGGGTAAAAATCCTACTGCTCGTTTGCGCAAACTCATCAAGCCCCTGTCTGAGGAATACGATTACCTGATTCTGGATTGTCCGCCGAGCATTTCGCTGGTTTCCGAAAATGTATTTCAGGCAGCTGATGTACTCCTGGTTCCAACCATCCCGACCGTGTTGTCGCTGCGCACCCTTATTCAATTGCTGGATTTTTGCAAGGCTAACAGCTTGGAAAAACTTAATGTGTTGCCATTTTTCTCAATGGTTGACCGGCGCAAGTCACTTCATCGCAATATTGTAGACACCCCGCCCGTCAATAGGATAAGTTTCCTCGAGACGTATATTCCTTATGCGAGTGAAGTGGAGCGTATGGGCGTCAGTCGCGCACCTTTAGGCTCCATCAGGGGCTGTCACAGGTCAGCACGTCGCTATCAGGATCTTTGGGATGAAGTCAAAATATGGATATATTGAATCTATTTAATTTAAATATGTATCAAGGGGATGACGCAGGCAGATAGGTTAATACCGGAAATTAGACATCTTTCGTAAGGTTTCTTATAGTGTTATCCTGATTGTTCGTTGACGAAAACTACAATTTTAGAGAGAAGAGTTAATAATGAAAACAAATATTACAGACATCAAAGGTATTGGGCCCAGTGCGGCAAAAATTCTCAATGATCACGGGTTTACAACGCCTGCTGCTCTTGCGGATGCTTCCATAGCAGAAATCGTAGCGGTTCCAGGATTTAGCGAGGTTCGTGCTGCTACAGTGAAAGAGGCTGCCGCTGTTCTGTTAAGTGGTGGTGCAGCGGTAGAGGAAACCGTTGCGGATGAAGTAGCGTCGGCTGTTGTTGCAGATTCGATCAGCCAGGAAGACAAAAAGAAAGGCAAGGATAAAGGCAAGAAGAAAGATAAAAAGAAAGGCAAGGATAAAGACAAAAAGAAAGGTAAGGACAAAGGCAAAAAGAAAGACAAAAAGAAAGACAAAAAGAAAGGTAGGGATAAAGGCAAAAAGAAAAAGTAATCTCGAGTTCTCTCGACCCCTCCTGGCCGGTGACTGTTAGGTCAGGGACATCAGTGCCGAGACCAGTAATTCTGGATCGTAATAGGGTGCGCTGTTTTTGCTAACCAGTTTTGTTTCAATGAGCTGGATCCCGAGTTCGTCAAGCAGCCCTGCTGAAGTACGACTCGGGTAACTCCCCTGCCTGCTGTCGAGCATTACGAAGTTGAGAAATCTTGCTGCTTCGTGATCCTCTCCTGCGCCTTGCCGCAGATAACGCAGCAGGGTCTGTATCGAAGAATCCATTGTCATACCCGTCTGTTCCGGATCACGGCCGAGATTCGGCACGTAAATCTTCGGGCAGTCATTGGAGGCGATTGCCTTACACACACCAGACGGTAACAGGTTCGCTATCAGGCTGGTATAGAAACTACCTGGCGGATAGCATATCAGCTCGGCAGACTTAATCAGGTTGCGGTTCTTTTTACGAAGTTGTGCCGACGCCGCTACGAATTTCTCTGCATCTGACGACAGAAATAGCTGTTCAACAGGTGAAGTCAGAGGTGCCTGCTCTTTGCCAGTCAAGCGGTGCTGGCCGATGACGCGGCTGCCATCTTCCAGGTCAGCGCCCAGGTGCAGATTGTCATTGACTACGGCACGCACAGTTCCGCGCACACCAACCAGTTTCGAAAACAGGAAGATGATGGGGTCGAGGTGCTGGTGATTATTCAGATAACCTCCAGCTAAAATCAGGTTGCCAATACTCGCGCCTCGTAGGTCGAATGAGGCTGGCATGGCGTCACGAATATAGCCCAACTGGGTACGAATGAGACGTCGCATCGGATTAGATACTGCCCTGACCAGAGGGTCTTTTCCTGCACACATTGCGTCCAGTCGCGCCAGTAGTTCCGGGTTACCAGCCTCTTTTGTAAAACGGTGTGTGAACAGCTCATAGACATTCGGGTGACCGGTGATTGTTTCGTCTGCCAGTGCCATCAGCCGGCTGCGCAGGTCCCCGATAGAAGGCATCTCGAACGCCTTGCGCAAAACAGCAGAGCTGCCGCCGGAATCAAACGGTGTGACCATATGAATCGAATTGTGCGTATACGACTTGAGCACCTGGCTCAGTGAATTAAGTGCGCTCCCGCCACTGAAAAACAGGACCCGGGGGCCTAGTGCTGGCGTGTTGCGATAACGTCCAACCCTAAGCGGGTCAGGCATCTGTACTGCACGGCTTACGTGGATGTCATTCACAGCAGTTATTTGTCACAAGAGTCATTACGTTACTGTTATAATCTCTGATATTACAACAGAACCTTCGATATAAGGAATTATCGGTAGATACTTTTGCATAATCTCGATCCCCATATACGCAATGCAGTGCGTGCCGTGATTATACGGGATAGCAGAATCCTGCTGATTAGAAAGGAGTATGAAGATGGCAGGCAGCAGTTTGCCTTGCCAGGCGGCGCGCAGGACTCGGGCGAGACCCTGAGCTCTGCCCTTGACCGGGAGTGCCGGGAAGAAATCGGTACCACTGTACGCATCGACTCGCTGTTGCATGTGGCTGACTGGTTCAAACCACGCGACACCGTTCCGCCATCAACCCGCCACCTTGTCGAGTTTCTGTTTGCCTGCGATGTAGAGGATTCCTATTCCCCGCAGAACGGCCACCATCCGGACAGCCACCAGGTTGAGGTAGTGTGGGTGCAGCTTGACGCACTCCAGAGCATACCGCTTCATCCGAGCGCCAGCGCGGCTTTTCTGCACAGTGCCATGAAGGATAAGGCAGCAGTTTATCTGGGGGAAATCAATTAATTATGCGCATACCGAGGTCCATTCATGAGAATATGCGTTTTCTCATCACTGAGGTAAGTTCACAGGTATCCCACCTGCAGACCTATTTTGAGACATCTTCAGTCATTGTTGCCAAGCGAATTCTTGACCGTAGCGGTTATACTTACAACCTCAAGACGAGCATCCATCGCAGCTGCCTGGGCAGGATTGCGCGGAACAAGAATGCGCGCAGCGAAGGTGCCCTGCTTCGTTCAGTCGAGACCATTGCTACTGATCTTGACCGCATCTCGGAGCTGTGCCGGGACTGCATACAACAGACGGGCTACCTGAACGATACAGGCCATCTGCCTACAAAGCTGTATGTGTCTCTGCTAGAGCGCATTGGCAGAGGAATCCGCATGATAGATGAGGCCATCAACAAGAGTGACACAAAACTCGCGCTGAAGATTGGCCGCATAGAGAACAAGCTCGACTGCACCTATCGAAAACTGCTTAAAAAATACACCCGCGACCTGAAGCAACAGAAAAAGAAGCATACCGAGGACCTGGTAGCTTCACTGTTTGTTGCTCATTCTATAGAACAGATGGGAGATGTGCTGCTCAGTATCAGTGAGGCAATTATTTCGGCCAACCTGGGTCAGCAGTTCAATACAGACCGCTATCATTCGCTGCAGGCCTCGGTGGAAAAATTGAGTGGCAGTAACAATGGTTCCGATCTGGCGCTGGAAACTGTTGCACAAACTCGATCGGGCAGCGGTATCTCAGGAATCAGTACGACTGATAAAAAGGGTAATGAGTACCAGGCGATATTCAAAGACGGTTTGAAGCGCAAGGTAAAGGAAGAACGTCAGGGTGTGGAAAGCTGGCATGAGATTTACCCGGGACTGGCACCAAAAATACTGAGTTATCACAAGCATGGGCAATCCGCATCCCTGCTAATAGAGCACCTTGCAGGGCTGACGTTCGAGCAGATTCTGCTGCACGAACCACACAAGCTGTTAAAACAGACCATGCATGAGCTGCAAAAGACGTTGAAGTCGGTCTGGAAAGAGACACGTACCAAGAAGCCCGTGTCGGCGAATTACATGGGGCAACTACAAAGCCGGCTAGATGATGTCTATGCGCTACACCCCGAATTCAAGCAGGACGAAAGCCAGATTTGCGGCACCAAAGTGCCTTCATTCGATACCTTGCTGAAACGAGCGCGCAGTTACGAAGCCGGGCTCAAGGCACCGTTCTCTGTTTACATCCACGGCGATTTTAATGTGGACAACATCATTTATGACCCGCTGGAACGGAAAATCAATTTCATTGATTTGCACCGCTCCAATTACATGGACTACGTACAGGATATATCAGTCTTCATGGTATCTAACTACCGCCTGCGAGTTGTAGATCCGAAAATTCGTCGACGCATACGCGACCTCAGCTGCAATTTCTACAATTTCTCCAGGGCCTATGCTGACAAGATTGACGATCAGACCTTCGACCTGCGACTGGCACTCGGACTGGCACGGTCTTTTGCCACCTCGACTCGATTCATGGTCGACAAGACACTGTCCCGGGCCATGTGGCTACGCGCCCGTTACCTAATTGAGAAAGTATTAATGACAGACCCGAAAAAAGCACGGGACTTCCGTGTACCGGTCAGGGAGATCTTCGTTGGATAATCTGAAAATTGGTGTTATCGGAATACCAGGAAAGTGGTCAACTGAAACGCTTGCTGATGCTGTAGAGGCTAAAACAGGCTTCAGAATGGTTATTGATATGGCGGATGTTAGCCTTGATCTTGAACGCAACGAATTATTTCGTGGCACAGACAACCTTTGTCAACTGGACGGTCTCATCGTCAAGAAGATAAGCGCTGTCTACTCACCTACCACGCTGGACCGCCTGGAGCTGTTGCGGGTCGCGGAGCAGGCAGGTGTGCGAGTGTTCAGTCGAGCAGAGAGCATGTTACGGCTTATCGATCGCCTCAGTTGTACGGTCACCCTTCGCAATGCAGGCATCCCAATGCCGGATACACGGGTGACCGAGGATATCACTATGGCAATGGATACAGTCAGAGAGTACGGCAGCGCCGTGTTCAAACCACTGTACTCAACCAAGGCGCGTGGCATGACCATTATTGATGCCGAGCAGGATGCAGCCGACATGGAGCGTGCCATACGTGACTTCAATGCCGATAACCAGATGATGTATATCCAGCGCAAAATAAATCTGCCCGGGCGGGATTTCGGCATGGTTTTTCTCGCAGGTCGTTACCTGGGTACCTATGCCAGGGTGCCGCAGAGCGAGACATGGAACACCACCATCCACAGCGGTGGCCGTTATGAAGCACATACTCCGACAGAGGATGTGATTGAACTCGCACAGCGGGCACAGTCCCTCTTCAACATGGATTTTACAACCGTCGATGTGGCGGAGACGGATAGCGGCCCGATAGTCTTTGAGGTGTCGGCATTCGGTGGATTTCAGGGTGCCAAAGACGGTATCGGCATCGATGCCGCCGCACTGTACGTAGAACATGTATTGAAGGAACTCAGTTAGTTTTGAGCAGGCGTATCGCTGCCATCATCCGGCATGGTGAATATCATCAGATGCCCGGAGTGCCGAGTGCGCATCAGCCCTTCTCACTGAATACTGAAGGCGAAAGCCACGCATGCCGGGCCGCTGCTATCATTGATGAAACTTTGCATAAGCAAAACTGGTCACTGCAGCCGGAGATCGATAGTTCACAAATGCTCAGAGCCTGGCAGACAGCACGAATTATCGCCGATAAGCTGAGCGAGCGTTCTGCAGAGGAATTGTCGCTGAAGTGCTTCGATGAACTGGCAGAGCGCAGTGTCGGCTGTGCTGCCAATCTGACTACAGAGCGGATTCGAAAGATTATTCAAGATGACCCGCGCTACCCGGACCCTCCGGCAGACTGGAAATCAAACAGCCGTTACTGCCTGCCGTTGCAAGGTGCAGAGTCACTGCTCGAGGCTGGAGAGCGCGTAGCCGGGCATCTTGCAAGGCGTATGTCAGAACTGCAGGCCGAGGGGAGCGATACTCTGAAGTTGTTCGTCGGGCACGGCGCTGCCTTTCGTCACGCGGCCTTTCATTTAGGTGTGCTGGAATATGACCAGATTGCGCGCCTGAGCATGTATCATGGTCTGCCGGTTTTTCTGGAATTGCTTGACGATGGTAGCTGGCATCACATCGATGGAGAATGGAAAATACGGGCGGCAGGCTCGGAATTCAAAGACTAAAACTATGGGCAAGAAACAAGAAGACACGATATTCCCTCGTTACCACGGGGAAAAATGGACTGGAACACGGTTGCCAACCGTTAGCCAGCGCTGGCTGATGGGCAAGAAACACTCCGTCAGTAAAGACAGCTATCACCGCTCAGCCTACCTTAAAGAATTTGAGAGCGTCATTGGCAAGGAGCCGTGGAAATGGCCGAAACGCCCGCTTTACTTCATTTCCGATATACATGGTGACGCCGATGCCTTCATTGCTTCACTGGTTGCCACCGGGGTAGTGAAAAAAACCGGGCCACGAGATAAAGACATTAAGTTAACCGGCGCTGGACGTAAGAGCCATTTTCTCATCGGCGGCGACTGCTTTGACAAAGGGCCAAGCACATTGCGCCTGCTTCGCGTTATCAAAATGCTCATCGACAAGCGTGCAGATGTGGTGATCCTTGCTGGTAACCATGATGTGCGGATGATGCTGGGAATTCGCAGCATAGGCATGGAAGCCGATCCCAGGACTGACCATTTTTTTATCCGAATGGGACGCAAAATGGTGCCGTTTCTGAAGGAGATCAGCGAGCAGTATTTACAGGGTAAAAATGCCTTGAGCGGGGTGCCGGGGTCAAGGGAGTGTCGACGGCTTCTATATCCTCCGAAGAGCTGGTTGCGGGATTTTCCCGAGCAGGCCACCTGGGCCATGCCTGAATCAACTATTCGCAAGGAAGTAAAACGATTACAGGAAAAAATTCATCAGTTTGATGAAGACACCCGGCGGGCCGACCTGTCGCTGCGCCAGGTGTATGCGGCAGCGATAAAATGGCAGGAGTTGTTTCTGCACCCGGGGGGGGAGTTTTCCTGGTTCTACAAACACATGAGCTTATGCTATCGCAGTGGTTCATTTTTGTTTCTGCATGCAGGTATCGATGACAGGATTGCGGATGTACTGTATCAAAAAAGCTGGAAACATCTGAACAGGAAATTCCGTGAACTGATGTTCGAAAACCCGTTCGACTTTTACTACGGTCCATTCGCCAATATTATGCGCACCAAGTATCGCAAAGTAGATATGCCACTGACGCGAAATGGCGTGAGGAAAATACGTAAAAAAGGTATCCATGCCCTGGTCCACGGGCATCGCAACCTGTCGCACGGCCAACGGCTGATGCTTAGAAAAGGACTGCTCAATATAGAATGCGACACAACGCTAAACCGCAACTCGCGCAAAAGAGATGGTATGGAGGGCCCCGGTGCAGCAGTTACCATCATTCGCCCTGAAGGTTATGTATTGGGCATCAGCAGCGATTATCCAAAGATCAAGGTGTTCGATCCCGTGTTATGTGTCGCATAAGGAGAAACCAGGTTACAGCCGGATTTTCGCAAACAGTACCGCATGATCGCTGGCAAATGCCATGTCATCAAATCGAGGTATGAACGGTCGCTTTGATCCGCTCACATCCAGGCCACCTGCAGGAAAGGTGAACTGTTCGAGCCCACAGAAAATATAGTCCAGTACGATCGGCGGACTCTCTGTGTTGGCCAGAGACCACTTGCTGCCAATACTGTCCTGAAAAGTACTGGCCGGGTTCGCGTCTTCGATAGACTTGTCCGGTATGGTATCAACAAAACCGGAACGGCAAATCATGGCGATCTCGGCAGAGTCCGGCGTGGTATTAAAGTCGCCGCCGATGACCCATATGTCGCGTTCATTCTGCTGCATGCTTTGCGGCATGCGATAGCTGCGTGACTCCTGGTAAGCTGACACGATGTTATCGAGAATGAGTTCAACCTGCTGTGTGCGAGATGCGTCTGCGCTCCTGTTCAGGCGCAGATTTCCCTCGCGCTCGCCGCTAAGGGTGCCGAGGTGAATATTCAGGTAATTCAGGTAGCGGCTTTCACCATCAGACTTGAGCTTGGCGCGGCCGAGAATTACCATGCGTGGTTCCGTGTCACGGTTGCCGAGGTAAAGCCCGCTAGTGATACTGATCGGCTCGAAGCATGATACACAGTCAGCGTCAGCTCTATCAGCATCACCTGGCGCGTCGCTTGGATCTGGCCAGGGTACCCAGAGTTTTCTGCTGCTAACACCTGCCCGCACACAGATACCATAGCCCTGCTGTAAATCCACATACGGCGGGACAAAGTTCACCACCGTGCCGCCTTCTGCGTAGCGGTTCCATTTGCCGGGATGCGGGTGCTTGTGAGAGCTAACGGCTGGAAAAAAGAAACACTCATAGCCGGAAAATATTTCACTCAGTATCGCACTGCCACTCTGCCAGCGACCAGATGGCGAAGAGGATCTGTCTTCGAAGCCGATGCATTCCTGCAGCAGAATGATATCAGGTGTGTCATTATCAGGTGTTGCAAGCCAGGGGCCGATACTGTTATCCCATACCTTGCGGAAGGCAGATACATACCTTTCTGCCGCAGGCCCGGGCGCCGGGTCAAGCTGTTCAAATAACTTGGCACCGGCCACGTTCCAGCTCATGATTCTGACTTCCATCTGTCCTCCTGATGCATTGTGGGACTCCGATCCCTGTTCGGCGGGTTCTAACAGATTATAGCATCGTAATCTTTCATTACCGCGGGGCAGAACTGATCAGAATATGATGATATTATTGCTCTACAGGGATAATCAATAACGAGTAAGAAAACATGCCAGATATCATCGATATAACTTCGCTTGCAAACACCCTGCAAGGCGATGCTGTACTGCTCGAGGAGTCGCTGGATCTTGACCTCGGCGGCTATACAATGCGTATTCGCTCGAACCATTTACCGTTGTTAGAAAGGCTGGCAGCATATTTTGCTCACCTGGCACCGGGCACATCAGAAGCGGATATAGAAATCGTCGCAATCGAGAGCGATGTTGTGAATTCGGGTCTCGATTTCATCGACTGGGCTCGTGAACCGGGTAAGACTGGACGCAAGGACGCCTATTTCGATATACCCGGGGCACGCGTAGTCTACAAAGTGCGCACAGGGATGCTGTTTCTGCAAAGTGAGACTTCACTTATTGCAGCAGGCCCGTGTGTAGAAAATGATAACCAGATTATCAACTATATCAACTCCCAGTATATGAACTGGTTGCAAAAACATGGATGGGTGATCTGTCATGCCTCCGGTCTGGTATACAATGGTCGTGGTTTTGGTATTGCAGGTTTTTCCGGCGGTGGCAAGTCGACCTTGATGCTGCATCTGCTGGGGCATCAAGGGATGTCATATCTCACTAATGACCGTCTGTTTATTCGCAGTACGCCTGCCGGCGTTCTGGCGCGTGGTATTCCCAAACTGCCACGAGTCAACCCGGGAACTATCGTTCATGATCCGAACCTGTTCAGTCTCATCCCAGATCAAAAACGCGAGTCTCTGCTGGCGCTGCCAGTAGAAGAACTGTGGGAGATGGAAGACAAGTACGATGTATATGTAGATAAAGTTTATGGTGAGGGACGAATCGTCAACGAAGCACCATTGTCGGCGTTTCTATTACTTAACTGGCAGCGTGTTAGTGAAGAGCCGTTGGCCATCAAGCAGGTAGACCTGAACCAGAGACAGGATTTGCTTGGCACGGTGATGAAATCCCCCGGGCCTTTCTACCAGTATCCTGATGGTTCGTTTCATCAGGATGATGCTACTTTAGATGAACAGGCCTACCTGCATGCGTTGAAAGATGTGGCCGTATATGAAGTGAGCGGACGTATTGATTTCCATCAGCTTGCAGGACGATGGCTTGAGCAGTTCGTGGGCTAGATATCAGGACGCGAACTGGATACAGAATGTAAAAGGTTAAACAGCATTGGCAGCCGAACTATTAATATTACGTCACGGAAAATCAGACTGGAAAACTGACCTTGAGGATTTTTATCGACCGTTGAAAGATCGCGGCAAGCGTGGTGCACAGCGAATCGGAGTGTGGCTGGCACAACACGAACTGGTGCCAGATTATATCCTCAGTTCACCTGCCGAACGTGCACTGGTGACGGCGGAGAAATGTTGCAAAGCCATGGGCCTGGGTGCTGAGATGATACAGCAGGATTCGCGACTGTATTCATCAGATATAAAAATGCTGCTGGCAGCGCTAGAGGAATGCCCCGCGCAGGCGAAGCGGGTAATGCTGGTTGGTCACAATCCGGCACTGGAACACTTGCTAATGTGGTTGTCTGATAAGGACATCGTATTACCGGCAGACGGCAAACTTCTGCCAACTGCCACGCTGGCCAGGTTAAGCATAGATGAAAACTGGAACAGACTGAAACAGGGAGGCGCCACGCTGCTGTCGATTACCCGCTCTCGCGACCTGCCGAAGAAGTTTCCCTTTCCTTCACCCCATGGTAATGAACGCCGAATCAGGCCTGCCTACTATTATTCCCAGTCAGCTGTGATTCCATGGCGGATGCAAAATGGTAATGTGGAAGTGCTTATCATCTCATCAAGTAAGAAGAAACACTGGGTTGTACCAAAAGGCATCTGGGAGCCCGGCTTGAATGCACAGGAGTCAGCCGCAAAGGAAGCACTAGAAGAAGGCGGTATCGAAGGCCGTGTTTCAGATGTGGCAATCGGTACTTATACTTATCCCAAGTGGGATGCAAGCTGCCTGGTCGAGGTCTATTCTATGGAAGTTACCCGGGTCCTGCCGGAAGCGGAATGGGAAGAGGTCCACAGGGGGCGGGAATGGGTGTCTCCCGAACAGGCGATGAACAGGTTAAAGCAGGATGAGCTGAAACCGATGGTAGAGAAGCTGGCACTTATGCTACAGAATAAATCACTATGACAGGGCTTATGGGATGAGAAAGGGTAAGGACAGTTTCAGGCATGAATCGCTACAGGATTCGAAATCTATCCGCGACATACTGCAATCAATCACCAAGGCGATTGGAAAAGGTAAAGTTGTCTTCAGTGATGAGGACGACAAGATAATTATGGAGCCCGAAGGATTATTGCACCTGAAGGTTACAGCATCACAGGAGGATAGCCGGCAACGTATCAATATCCGCATAAGCTGGCAGACTGAAGAGGAAAACAAAAAGAAGAAGGGTAACTTATCTATTGGGTAAATTAAGATAAGCCTTAACTATTGCTCTTCTTCATCTTGGCATCCAGCATTCTTAGCGCAGCATAGCCGATAAGGAAGAGTTACATTCAAACGACGAGCTTGCTATACCCCGATATTACTGCAGCTGAATAACGGAATGTTGACATTAAACACGTTCAACACGCAATTTTACTGCAGATCGTTCTGTAGCATCCTCTACCGTAAAGCGATAACCGGCTTCGGTAATACTGTCGCCTACTACCGGGATGCGACGCAGGCGCGATGCTAGCAACCCTCCGATGGTGTGTGTTTCGACTGACGGGAGTTCTGTAAAGAGTACTTCGTTCGCTTCTGAAATTGGCAGGCGCGCATCCATCAGGTAGACGTCCTCACCGAGCATTTCGAAGATTCGTTTACGCCGTGGCAGGTACTCTTCGAAGTCATATCCCACATCAATTTCACCAACCACTTCTTCAAGTATATCTTCCATTGTAATCATACCGACAGCCGAACCGAATTCATCTACAACAATGGCCATGTGGTCTTTACGCTGTTGCAAGATTGGCAGCAGCTCATCGATGGTCTGGTGAGGAGAGGTATACAGTGCAGGTTTGGTGTATTCAGACAATGCCTTTGTTGGAAGTTGCTGGTCCATAAGGTCCCAGGTTGTCAGCGTGACGATACCGATGATGTCGCTAATATTCTTGTCGTACAGGGGCAGGCGGTTATAGCCGTGACGACGCACCAGTACGATCGCATCGCGGGTATTACTTTCCTTATTAATGGCCGTCATTTCAGCGACCGGAATCATTGCTTCACCAACGGTTGTGTCGGCGAAGCGGATCACTCGCCTTATGCGCCCGCGGTCAAAGGCGTCTACGTTTGATGCCCGTTCTGCCATTTCGACCAGGGTGCGAATTTGTTCCCTGGTGATGAAAACATTTTGTTCTGTTTTTCCGCCGCCAACTATCCGTGCAGTCAGACGGGCTATACGGGAAAACACGAAAATAATCGGTGCGAACACCCATGAAAATACACGTAGAGGATAAACCACAATCGGTGCCAGCACATCCGACTTTTGCTGGTAAATACTTTTCGGGACAATTTCACCGAGTACCAGGAACAGAGGCGTGTAGAGCAGGAAAGCATAGAAGTCGCCACTAGCACCGAAAATTCGGATAAGAAACATTGTTCCTATCGTGGTCAATGCGATAGTGGCGAGATTGGTGCCTACCAGCGTGGTGCCGAGCAGCACATCCGGTGTTTCGAACAGCTTGAGAACCAGTTGCGCACCCTTGTTTCCCTGGTTGGCCTTGTGATGCAGCTTTAGTTTGTCACAGTTTACCAGGGCGATCTCGGAGCCTGAGAAAAATCCCTTGAGCAACAGCAGTACAAACATGCTGAGGAAGAAGAATAACAAGTCCATTACTCTACCTCCTGTTTGCTATTGCCAGCGGCAGCGGGCGGGCTGTCTGCCTGGTTTTCGGCAAGCTCAGCGGGACTGGCATCTGCAGGCTCGATATCGTCGCTCTTGCCGGCATCTTCTGCATCATCATTTTCTTCTTCATCAATCGATCCACGGCGTACCCGTACGCGATCGATTCGATGTCCATCCATCTGCAGTACCTTTATAACGATACCTTCAACAGTAACGGTGTCGCCTTCTTTTGGCAGCCTGTCGAGATGCCGGAATGCGACGCCGCCAATTGTCGTCATGCGCGGATCCTCAATGCCAAAATTGGTCAGGTTGTGGAAGTCGTTCAGCTTCATGTCACCGGGGACTTCATAGACGTTCTCATCGCGTTCCTGGTAGTGTTCGTGACCGGTTATTTCTCCTGAGATCTGCCCGAAGATGAAGGTAAGGACGTCTTTCATGGTGATTAATCCTTCCATGCCACCGAATTCATTCAATACCACGGCAGCACGGGCATTGTTGTCGGTGAAGAAATCGAACATCTCATCAACTTTTTTAGTCGGTGGAACGACGACAGGCGGGTGCATCAGGTCTTTAAGCTCAAGGGTTGACAGATCTACTTCGTCGAGGATAAGGCGCAACACATCTTCGGCGTGGATAAATCCGACCATGTTGTCCGTGTGTGTACGGAAAACCGGTACCCTGGGGTGGCGGTAAGTCATGAAGGTTTCGACAATTTCCGGAACGCTCTTGTCGGCATTGAGAAAAGCAGTTCTCGTGCGCGGTGTTATGATCTCGACGATCTCGGTGTCACCGGCTTCCAGCAGGTTATAGATTAAAGCGCGCTCGGTGGCATTCAGTTCACCCTCTTTTGCCACTTCTTCGACCAGGGATTTAAATTCGTCAACCTGAAGGATGTTTTCCGCCGCCTTTTCCTTACCCACAAATAGCGAAGTGATGCGGTCAGCTGCGCCGCGAATAAGCCAGCGTAGTGGGGCAACAAACCTTACCCACAGGTTCATCGGCGCAGCGACTACTGCGGAGCTTACTCGCATCGGGTTAGAGATAGCGATAGTCTTCGGGGTGATCTCTCCGAAAAGCAGCAGCAGGGGAACCATTATGAGAAGGTTGACCCATGGCACTTTGTCCACGGCGTAAAGACTGACCAGGATGCCGGTCATGTTGACAGTGGCGGCAATGTTGACCAGTTCGTTGCCACAGAGTATGGAAATGATCAGGCGACGCGGCTGGTCTAGCAGGGCATGCAGTGTTTCTGAGTGTTTGTTTCCTTCGCGCCGAAGTTTCTGCAAGTCCAGGCGTGAGAGGGAAAAAAGGGCAGTTTCAGAACCTGAAAAAAAAGCTGACCCGAGCAACAGAAACGCCTGCAGGGACAGGCGAAAAATCATGTCCGGTTCGGTTAAACGGCTGTGATCGAATGCGAAGAATTCCTGAACGCTGGTCCAGTAAATGAGCAGATCTTGCAGTAATCCATCCATCTCTTTATTCCGATCAGTAACCCGGCGACAGTGTATACGAAATACTGAAAACTTATTCGGGTATGGTAAGGCTCCGCATATGAAGTATATCAACCGGAGGCAATGCTACATGATATACGAATTGATCCTGTATCGTTAGCTTCATAGCCAGTAGATTTTAGCCATAATAGCCTATTAGTAAAAAAAGACGTCCAGAATACGCTCTTTATAGTATAAGCATAAAAATATATTATTAGTTTTTAACATATAGGCAATCAGTTTTCAGTAAAATTCTGAAAACTGAAGCTATTTATCAATTCGGCGATATTCGCCTTCAACTGTCGTCACTTCAATGGAGGCGTTTTCACCATGGGTTCCTGCAGCGGAGGGGTCTGATGGGTTCGGAACGATAAAAAAGCGCTTCAAGGTGTTGAGCGCAAACCAGCGGCGCAGCGGCGGTATAAGCAACAAAAAACCAATGGCGTCAGTGATGAATCCCGGGATCAGCAGAAAAACGCCACTGATAAACAGGCTCATCCCTTCTATCATCTCCATCGCCGGTATTTCCCCGCGCGCGGCGGTCTGATTCAGTCGAGTGTAGACGCCTATACCCTGGAAGCGCACCAGGCTGGCGCCGATGATGGCGGTGGCAATGATCGCAAGCACTGTCCATCCTGCACCGATGACTGAGCCAATATCAATCATCAGCCAGAGTTCAGCTATCGGAGCGAGTATGAATAGCAACAGGCCGAGGGGGAATCCTCTCATCTATAGATCTCCTGCCAAAGGCTGTCGATATGGCTAATAATCAGTGGGATGTGGTCAGTCAAGCGATGCTCTCCATCAGGTATCCTTTCGAAATCAAGATTTTCTAACTTCGCATGACGAAGGAATTTCTCAGTGTTTGTTATTGGTATTATGGGGTCATTTTCACCGTGCACAATATGCAGCGGCATATCGAGCTCTATACTTGAATTCATTACATCGTACTGCTCAGCATCTTTTATGATGTCGTATCTGAGTGAGTAAGGTTCATTGCCATAGGCGTCAGGAAAGCTCATATAGGTCTCTGCCTGCCAGTGCTGCAGCACAGGTTCAGGCAGGTTTGCAAGGTTGTTCTGAACAAAATTGAAGGCCGGTGCGATCAGCATCATGCCGGATATGCGCTGCATGCGCCGTACTGCGGCTAAAATGCTAATCCATCCGCCCATACTGGAGCCATGCAAAATAAAAGGCCGTTCAGCTAATGAATCCAGCACCTGCAAAAGATCATCGAGACCTGATGAAACTATTTGTTCTTTCAGTTCGCCATCGGAGAGTCCGTGGCCACGTAAATCAAAGCGTAGCCAGGAGCGGTCTAATGCTATGGCATGGCGGGCAATTTCTATTGCCTTCTCGCCATTGCAATGTGAGCGAAAGCCATGCAGGTAAATGCCTACCGGGCCGTTGCCAGTATCGTGAAAATAGCCGCGT
>JASJFV010000244.1:0-3088 GCA_033791885.1 Gammaproteobacteria bacterium
GTTTAATAGCTTCGTCTCTAATGGCGGATGAACAAGTCGTCGTAGCCGTTCAAACTGAAAACCACCAGCAGGCTATTGAGGCTTGGAGAGCCAGTCGGCACGAACGTCTGATGCAGCCTGATGGGTGGCTGACCCTGGTAGGTCTCGAATGGCTCGAGGATGGGGAAAGCCGCATCGGCACAGCGGTGGATAATGACATTCAGCTGAGCGACGGTCCGGCTTACTGGGGTAGTGTTGTGTTGCAGAACGACAAACTACACTTCAACAATCATGATACGGAGAAGGTGAAAATTAATGACGAGCCTTTGCCTTATGCGGAACTGATACCTGATACCGAAGGTGTTCCGACCATTATTTCCAGTGGAACTTTAAGTATTCATGTCATATTCAGAGGGTCTTACGCACTGCGCATCAAGGACTCACAGGCTAAGGCCTTGCAAAATTTCAAAGGTGTAGACAACTACCCCATCAATGAGTCGTGGCGAATAGATGGCCGCTTTACCCGGGCTGCGGAAGGTGCGGTCATGGAAATTACCAATGTGCTTGGACAGGTGAACGAGTCACCGGTGTTTGGTACATTTGAGTTTGATAGGGATGGCAGAACCCATAGCTTGCTTGGATTGGGAGACGGCGAGTCTGAAAGCCTCTGGTTTATATTTGCCGACCGAACCACCGGTCATGGGACTTATGGCGCCGGAAGGTATTTATACACCGACGGCATGCCGGCAAATGGTCGCCTGACCGTTGACTTTAATAAGGCCTATAACCCCCCATGTGCCTTTAACCCTTATTCAACCTGCCCGGTACCGCCACAGCGAAACCGAATGAATTTATTGGTTGAGGCAGGTGAAAAGGATTTTCATCCTGATGCCCACTGAGATGTAGTAATTTAATTTCTGGCTGTATTGGTCTTTTTTATTGCCGGTGAAATTTCTGTGCTGGAAGGCTTGACAGGCCGCCGTTCGTTATAGCTCTTGCGTAGTCCCTTAAACAATGCCAACCACGTAGATGCAAATAACGGCTTCGTTTTAACCAGGATTTCGTTGTTGCGTGTTTCAAACTGGTTCATTTCTCTATATTCCTATTGACAAATTCTGACCGGTTTCTCGCGTTGCAATACATAAAGACAATCCAGTTCTAAAAAAGTTGGTGCATTTGAAGCCTGATTCGTAACATTACAACGCAGCAAACGCTCGTACTGTCGTAATCCGGCGGTTCTGGCGCTTATTTGTGAGAGTTTCGGCCCAGTTCACGGTCCATATCAAACTCTTTCGATGTGATATAGGCTTCCATTTTTTGCAGGCGCAGATCCAGCTCCTTGAAACGATGACTAAGGTTACTGAATACATCGGTCGGGGCCATGCTTACGCCACGCCAGAATTTTTCCTGGCTTTCATCCTTGTAAAGATCCTGTGGCCTGGTCGGGAGAATAATTGCCAGGATGATATAGGCCGGCACTATGAACGGGAAAAAGAAAAAGGTGCAGATGGCAACGACCACTCGTAAGCCTTTTCGGCAAAGTCCAAAATAATCTGCCAGGCCGGCGCAGACACCTGCCAGTATGGCATTGTCCTTATCACGATAAAGCCGGTGAGGGTTTTTACGCTCGTACAGATCACTCATGACGATGCCTCCAACTCGGGGACTCGATATCAAGAATCCGCTCGAGTGTCACAATGCGGTCTTCCATTTTCTTGGTTGATTCCCACACGTCCGTCAGCATTTTTTCGTCTTCAGCGGTTAAGCCCTTGGCTGTTCTCATCTTTGTGATGTAGTGAAAAATGATCCACAACGGTGCGCAGACTGTTAGTAGTAGAATGGGTATGACTTCAGACATGTCTACTCTCCTTTTCCTTTTTTGTCAGCTTTGACGGGGTTTCCTTCTTTATCAGCTTTGACAGGTTTATGGACTCTAGCTTTTAACGCTGTAAGCTCATCTTCGACCCGGTCGTCATCTTCAAGCCCTGCGATTTCATCTGCCAGGCCCTTGCGCCGTCCTATGTTCAGAGCTTCACCCTGAGCTTCTACACGGTCAATACGCTTCTCGGCATTTTCGAAACGGAAAAGCATTTCGTCAATCTTGTCATCGTGTATGTGTTTGCGTGCCGCCAGTTGTGAAGTTGCAGTTTTATGACGTATGACGATGCTGCGCTGACGTGTTTTTGCGTCAGTCAGTTTGACTTGCAACTGGGAAATATCGGAGTTAAATTTATCGAGTTGCTCGTCAAGCATCTTCGTTTCATGCGTGATCTGTTCAGCCTCATCGGCCAAAGCCTGCTTTTCAGCAAGTGCCGCCCGTGCCAAATCCTCGCGGTTTTGACGTACCGCCAGTTCAGCGCGTTTGGCCCAGCCTTGCTGTTCGCGTTCAAGAAACTCTGCGTAGCGTCGCTGTTCTTTCCTGTCTGCAATACATTTAGCGGCAGAAGAACGGATTTCTACCAGCGTATCTTCCATTTCCTGGATCATCAATCGGATGATTTTCTCAGGATCTTCGGCTTTTTCTAGCAAGGAATTGATATTGGCGTTAATAATATCGGTGAATCTGGAAAAGACACTCATGGTTTATGCTCCTGCATTCTGTTCTGTAACTGGTTTAATGCACGCATCATGCCAATCAGATACAACTTTTTAAGTGCATGATATTAAAGTAGAAATATAATGACTGTGGAATTCCCGTTATCGTCACGGAAAAGTGGTTGGTTAAATTTACCAACAGGTGGCTGAACTTGATAACAATCGCACAGTCTATCTGGCAGTCCGAACAGAAATTGATGATGAATCGGGCATGACATATCCGCGGCTACTCATGTAGAATAGCCCCCCTTTATTGACTGGCAATGGGCCAGCAAACAGCAATCTTCTGGAGGAATAATCAATGCGATCCAGACTCGCACTTACAGTTTTAATCATGCTGGTTTCCGGCACTGTCCTGGCTCAGGACGTTAATACAGAGAAAGGTAAACTCAGTTATGCAGTTGGCTGGGACATTGGCGCCGACATAGCACGGCGCAGTACCGAATTTGACGTGGAATCTTTAATCACCGCCATACGTGATGTGGTAGCAGAAAAGGATCCCCAGGTTACTCCT
>JASJFV010000245.1:0-9466 GCA_033791885.1 Gammaproteobacteria bacterium
AGGCAGTTATGGCTATCAGCCCTATTACCGGCAAGGCTCCACGAATCCATTTTACCTGAATCAATACAGCAGAAATCCACCTTATGCAGGGCCATACAAAAGTAGACCATACAGGGAGCCCGCCGAGTACAATAATTCTCAATCGCGTAATCAGAGCAGGGAGAAAGCAGCACCAGTCGTCATCCAGCCGATAATAGTCAGCTCTACACAGCAGCCCGCTGAGAGCACAGCCTCTGAGACGGAGTTTTACAGGAACCCGGTTGAAACGAAATTGCCGAATTCATACCCTTTGCCAGCAGCGGCAGAGCCGTATGCAACGCAGGATTACACCTACAATGACCAGGCAATGGACGACAACAGTCCACTCTATGGTCACTGGCAGGGTGTCAATAATGAATATATGGAGCTTGGCGTCAGCAGGTTCCGTTTGCAGTCTGGTGATACTGACCTGCAGGGAACATATCAGTTAAAGAATGGTATTTTAAAAGCTGACATTCCTAATCGGGCAGAACCTGTTTACATGCAGTATCGATTAAACGATGGTTATTTGATGTTCCTTTCTGAAGATGGGCAAAAGATGCTGCTTCGCCGCTTGCCTTAGTTGTTAGTTCTGGCTCCCGCTAAGGTCGACCACAAACATTTTCTCGTTATAACCGTGTACAGAATCATGAGCGCGAATCGAAACGGTGCTGACCCCCTGGGGAATGCGGACACCTGAAAGGCTACGGGTAAAAGGTTGCTCATTCACATGTGGGTGGGCAAGCACCCTTTTGCCGAGGACATCGCCAGCGGGTGAAATCACTTCCCAGCCATCGGCATAATGATCCCAGCCGGTATCATCATGTTTGAGAGTGACATCAAATCGAAAACTATCCTGGTTATTGCTGACGCGGACATCAATAATTTCTGCCTGGCCGGCGAGGACAGTACTGGAGACTGTCGCTAGTAGTATCAGGAAAAGTCCAGAAATATATTTCTTCATGTTGATGTCTCCCAATTACAAGAGTTATGGTGCCACTTCCATTTCTATGGTACCGGAAACAGTCACGTTAAGTGTTGTGTTGCCGGAGTCAAAAGTAGGAGCTGCAATAGACTCGGACATTGCTTTGGTAGCGGCCATGGCGTAGACCGGACGCGGTGCATTGCCGGAATTACTTATATTGATATTTACTAGCCGATACTTTTTAAAGCCCATGCCTTTGCTAACCATTTCAGCACGAGTGTTAAATTTCTGTAATGCGGCTTCAATCATGGCTGTGTGTATTGTTTCCCTGCGTTCAGCAGATACGCTGTAACGTGTAGATTTAATCGTCATGGACTCCTGCAGAACTTGTACCAGGGCCGCCATTTCTTTACTGTTCTGGCTCTTCAGGACTATAGAGGATGCTCCACGCCAGTGATCGAGGCGTTTGTCGCGGGAATAGACAGGGCGAATAGAATAGTCACTGCTGCTACTGGTGACGCCAGGGAATTTTCGAATAGTATTGTTAGCTGCAATGATTAACTGGTTTATCTCGTCCGACAGCTTAGTTGCATCCTGATGCTCACGTTCGATAGACATCGTCACCGTGATTTCATCGTTATTCACTTCCTTCTGTTCAGTTACCTGGTATGTGACCCTGTTATAGGTATTTGTTTCACTGGCATTTACCGAAAGTGCCACTATAGCTAGCAACAGGATGGTTGTAAGTTGTTTAATGTGATGCACATTCGTCTCCCCAAAGGTCATGGTATTGCTGCAGGATGTCTCTGACATGATCAGGGTAATCGACGATATACATCTGCTCCATTGCCTGCCCATACTCAAGAACTGAGGGCATGTCAGTATCAGAAGTCAGTTTCAGCAATGGGTTATATGCGGTTCGATAAAGCTGCCGCATAGCTTCAGCAGTAGAGCTAAGGATATTTATACTACCTGGCATCAGTGCAGGGTACGAGGACTTGAAAGGATGAATTCAGGTATATCTGCGTCGAAATTACTGCCATTGTCAGTCACCATCCGGTAACTCCCGCTCATCGTGCCAACCGGCGTTTTCAGTACTGCTCCGCTGGTATACTGGAATCCTTCGCCTGGCTTCAGGTATGGCTGTTCGCCAACGACGCCATCCCCGCGGACTTCTTCAATATGGCCATTCGCATCAGTGATTACCCAGTGTCGCGTCATTAACTTGGCGGCTTCTGTGCCATCATTGGTGATGGTGATGGTATAGGCAAAAACATATTGCGAATTTACCGGTGAAGATTCTGATTCGATATATAAGGTATCGACATCGACATTTATACTGTTCGACATATTCGTGCCTGTGAGCTGGTTTATAGCGTATTTTATGATAGCAGAGATACGTGGCGGAATGACATTTTCTCAAAGATTCACAGGTTAATTACTGACCTGTCAGCCTTGTGCCGGGAATATATCGGTAAAACGGTCAACATGGATAAATTTGTCATGCGGGTCTGGATCGAGTTTTGAATTTGGCTGCAGTATCGCACGCAGATGCTTGATGCCATATTTTTCAGCAGACGATAATACGTTAATGCTATCGTCAATGAGTAATGTGCGATGAGGCAAAAAATAGTGTTTTTGCTGTAGCTTGTCCCAAAAATCGCTGCTCTCTTTCGGTAAGCCAATATCATGAGCAGTTATGATCTCATCAAGGTGGTCACCGATAGGTGTTCTCTTCATTTTTAGCGACAGGCTTTTGCCGTGGGCATTGGTGACCAGAATACGCTGCTTTCCTGCATTGGCAAGTGCCTGCAAAAAACTGATGACATCAGGCCGCAGGCTGATCAGGTGGTCCACTTCCTGTTTCAGCGTCTCAATATTGAGATTGAGTTGATCAGACCAGTAATCGACGCAATACCATTCGAGTGTGCCTTCAGCACTACGATAGCGTTTCATCAGCTGCTCGCGTGCTTTTTCAATGGGCAGGCTGTTTGCTTCTGCATAACGGGCCGGGACATGCTCAAGCCAGAAATGTGTGTCAAAATGCAGGTCCAGCAGAGTGCCGTCCATGTCCAGTAATACGGTATCAATTTCATCCCATGTCGGTGCAGGCTGTATTTTCTGAGATTTTGCTGAAACATTTGACGTCACTGGTTATATCCTGTGTTTGTTACATATCACTTTTCTGATGCATCAGCAGAGATACCATGATACTTTCGTTGCATTGATTTCTTCGGCACTATAGCATCGCCATTGACGCTCTATTCTATCATGTCAAAAAAACCCGAAATCCTTTCTGTTGCCAGTGTTGCACGCAGCCGGCTATTTAATATTGAACAGGTGGACCTGCTTTTCAATAATGGCAGGGAAGTACAGTTTGAGCGGCTGCAAAGTAATGCTGCAGGCTCTGTATTAATCATACCTGTTGATGGAGATGAGCTTATCCTGATTCGTGAATACGCAGTGGGAACAGAGCGCTATGAACTCGGTTTTCCTAAAGGAAGCATCGATCCGGGTGAAGAACCGCAATTTGCTGCCGAGCGTGAACTGCGGGAAGAAATTGGCATGGCAACCGCAAACCTCCGATTACTGCGCCGTATCATTATGTCGCCCGCGTATTTTAACCGTACAACATCGATTATGCTGGCAACGGATTTGTCTGTTGATCCCCTGCCCGGTGACGAGCCGGAAGAGATTCAACAAGTTCGCTGGCCACTGAGCCGCATGTGGGAGCTGCTAGAGCATGATGACTTTGTTGATGGCTGCAATCAATTAGCGCTATATTCGCTGGGTCATACACTGAAGCTGTTTCCCCGTTGATATAAATTACTAAAGAGGACTGTTATGAAAGGATCTGTCTGCGATTACCTGGATAGCGTTGCTGACATTGCCATCAGGGCGGGTGAGGCGATTATGGAGATATATCAGCAGGATTTTGCTGTTGAGCATAAAGGCGACGGTTCGCCACTGACCAAAGCAGATATGGCGGCGCATAATCTGATCAGGAGCGCGTTACAGGAATTAACGCCAGAAATGCCATTATTATCAGAGGAGTCGCGTGATATCGCCTGGCAGGATCGTGCAGGCTGGCAATCCTACTGGCTGGTTGACCCGCTTGATGGAACGAAAGAATTTGTTAACCGCAACGGCGAATTTACCGTAAATATTGCATTGGTGTGTGAGCAACGACCCGTCCTCGGCGTAGTCTATGCGCCCGTTCACGAGATACTTTATAGCGGCTGTGAAGGATCAGGTGCAACTCGAAAAGATAAAGACGGCAAACAACGGAAAATCTCCGTGCGACATTATAATGGCGAAAATCCAACTGTAGTCGCCAGTCGCTCACACCGTGGAGAAGCGCTTGAACAGGCAATTAATCGTATCAATGAGAAACATGGAGAGGCTGAAATACTCAGTATGGGGAGTTCATTCAAACTCTGCCTGGTGGCTGAAGGAAAGGCGGATATATACCCGCGACTGGGGCTGACATCTGAGTGGGATACTGCCGCTGCCCATGCAGTGGTCAATGCAGCGGGTGGCCAGGTGATAGATTTGACCGGCAAAGAACTTAAGTATAATAAGGAAGATCTACTTAACCCCTGGTTCGTTGTTAGTGATTCTGAGTATGACTGGCTGCCTCTGATCAATGATAATATTGAATAAAAACACAGCATTTATTGCCAGCTTCCTTGTCCTCATGCTGGCCTGTTTCTCTCTATTGGCAGATGAGTTCGATGAATTTGAGAAGAATTTTGATCTGATGACTGATGACCATCCCGTACCCAACCAGGTTGTTAATCCGGCCTGGTTTAAAACCAGCTTTCTTGATCTGGCAGATGATCTGCAGGAAGCCAGAGAGGAAAAAAAGGCAGGAATTGTGGTTTATTTTGGACAGAAGGATTGTGCATATTGCCGAACACTGATGGAGGTCAATCTGCAAACGCCTGACATTGTCAGTTATATGCGCAAGAACTTTGACGTTATTCCACTCGATATCTGGAACAGCAGGCAGGTTACCGATATGCAGGGTGTTGCTATGACAGAGCGCGAGTATGCGATTCGCGAGAAAACCAATTTTACCCCTTCACTGATTTTTTATGATCTGGATGGGAAAGTGGCATTGCGTCTTCGTGGTTACTATCCACCCTATGCATTCCGTGCTGCGCTTAAATATGTAGTGGAGGGGTTTTACAAGGAAGAATCACTGCAGGCTTACATGGACAGAGCCGACCCGCCGGCAAAATTTGAACAGGATGAACTTAATAGCCAGTCTTTCTTCGAGCAGCCTCCTTATGCACTGGATAGAAGCCACTTTAAGGCCGAGAAGCCATTGATCGTCTTCTTCGAGCAAAAGAACTGTCATGCCTGCGATATACTGCACACAGAACCACTGGGGAATTCCAGCACCGTGGATATGATCAGTAATTTTGAAATGGTTCAACTAGACGTTGAAACTGATACACCGGTGATTACGCCATCAGGTGAGCAGCTGACAGCTAGGCAGTGGTCAGCAAAACTTGGCATCTTTTATACCCCGGCCCTGATCTTTTTTGACCGCTCAGGCAAGGAAATAATTCGTCTCGATTCCGTCACCGGGCAGCATCGTCTTAGAGGGGTTATGAAATACGTGCTCTCGGGTGCCTATAAGGAATACCCGACATATCTGGAATATCGTTTCGGCCGCAATGATGCCTATTGATCTAACTGTTCAGTAACAGCCCGGACATGCTGAATGCCAAACCGGCAAGCTAAATCTCGTCAATGTATTGATTGAATTCCTGCACTTCAACGGGTGTGTCGGGATCGGGCTTGTCATCCGCTTCAAGGTCATCGAAAGGTCCTGACCAGTCTTCCGGTGGGGCGGCAGATGTCAATTCCATTTCAGCCCAGAGTTCGGTGTCCAGTTCCTCGATTGAACCATCAAAATACTGGATCTCGATGGTTTCGTCTTCTTCATCAATCGCAACGATTTCAAATAGCTGATGATCTGCGTTATCTAGATACCATTTGCCGATTGCTGGTACCGGATGATTTTTCATTACAACCTCCCTCTGATAATCAAGATTATTGTTTACGGGTTGGTGCGCTTGAGGCTCTATATCTACTCCTCTCTATCACTAGTTTCAACAATTATCTGGCCAAGCAAATTACATGCCGTTAGCTTCAATTATGGCGCATGGCTATACTGGCAAAGGACTTCGCAGAGATTAAATTTTTTTACGAAAAGTATTCTGTGGTCTTTCGCGCACGCTTCGGTCAGGGTAGAGTAATCGCATGAATATCACTTTTACTAAAATGCATGGTCTGGGCAATGATTTTATTGTCATTGAGGCACTGAATCACAATTTTCATGCCTCGTCAGGGGAGATCAGGCACCTCGCCGACCGCCATTTTGGCATCGGCTTTGACCAATTGCTGCTGGTTGAGCCGCCGTTGACCGAGCAAATGGATTTCAGTTATAGAATCTTCAATGCTGATGGAAATGAGGTTGAACAATGCGGTAATGGCGCACGATGCTTCGCCCGTTTTGTCTATGACCGTGGGTTGACCGAGAAAACTGAAATTCGGGTAGGTACTCAATCCGGTATCATCATTCCTCGCCTGCTCGACGATGGACGAGTGCGTGTCGATATGGGGCCACCGTGTTTTGAGCCGCAAGAAATTCCGTTTATTGCGGCTGAACGTCAGCATATTTATAAGCTGGAGCTTAAGAATGATGAAGTAGACGTTGCTGTCGTTTCAATGGGAAACCCGCATGCAGTGCAGATAGTTGAAGATGTTGATATGGCTTCGGTGCTACAAAGCGGCCCTGAAATAGAGAATCATCAGCGTTTCCCGCGGCGGGTCAATGCAGGTTATATGCAGGTAATAGATCGCCATACTATACGCCTGCGTGTGTGGGAGCGTGGTTCAGGAGAAACCCTGGCGTGCGGGACAGGAGCCTGTGCTGCAGTAGTTACAGGAATAGAGCAGGGCTTGCTCGACAGCCCGGTGGAAGTAAACCTGCGAGGTGGTAAACTGGATATCGAATGGACTGGACAGGACGCGTCAGTATTTATGACGGGACCGGCAGAATATGTATATGAGGGATCGTATGAGATGGAGAAAGCATGAGCAAACAGCCTGATAGTAATAACAGCAATAGTGAAAAAATGGAAATATCCGAGGACGAGGTTGTTACCTACCTGGAACAGCATCCAGATCTGTTGTTAAAGCATGAATACCTGCTTGAGAAAATGCAGGTTCCTCACGCTACGGGTTCCGGCATGGTGTCTCTGATAGAACGTCAGGTAGAATTGCTGCGTGAAAAGAACAGTCAGCAGGAGGAACGTTTGCTTGCCCTGATCAATAATGCGCGTGCAAATGAGGCACTGTCAGATAAGCTTCATCGTTACAGTCTGCAATTATCCGCTACCCGGGGAACAGAAGAGCTATTGCAGAGTGCTATAGAAAACTTGCAGCAACAGTTTGAGATCGATGCAGTCAGCGTTCACATAAAGCCTGAATATCAGACCGATGACCTGAAAGCATCAAGCCTCAGTGAAAAAACCTATTTGGCAGTGATGGACACCCTTGGAGGAGATTCATGCAGCTGTCATAACGGGCTTGATGACGAGCTGTTAAATTCCTTATTTGCTGATAAAGCACCCAGCATAAAATCATGCGCACTGGTCGCACTGGATGCTCCCCATCGAATAGGGTTGATTGCATTGGGGTCATCTGAGCAGGACCGTTTTTCTCCGCAGATGGGTACACTTATTCTGTCGCGGCTGGGTGAACAATTGACTGCGACCTTGCAGCGCCATCATGATTTTTAGCTTTCTCAGCGGCTGAGATGCGCAACAGCGCTGAAAAACAGTTAGACAGGTTTTTCGATTACCTGCGATACGAGCGAAGAAATTCCCCGCGAACCCTTTCAGCCTATCATCAGGACCTTATGCGTCTGTCCGGCTATTGTGATGCGCAATCACTCGACCGCTGGTCTGACGTGGATAATTATATTGGTCGTAAATGGCTGGGCAGCCTGCACCAGCATGGACTTTCAGGCAGCAGCATTCAGCGAATATTGTCCGGTTGCCGGAGTTTCTATCGCTGGCTGATCAGAGAACAGCATGTCTCTGCCAACCCCTTTGACCTGCTAAAAGCGCCCCGTCACCCGCGAAAATTACCGGATACGCTTGATATTGATGCGGTTCAGCAACTGGTTGATCTTAAAGGTGATGAACCGTTGACGGTTCGTGATCGGGCGATACTTGAACTTTTTTATTCATCCGGTCTACGCCTGTCGGAACTTGTGTCACTGGATGTCGGCGATATTGATCTCTCAGCAGGTGAGGCAAGGGTAATCGGTAAAGGGAATAAAACACGAATCGTCCCCGTTGGGCGCTATGCACGCACGGCAATTCAACAGTGGCTGGCTATTCGTACTCAGATGGCAGCAGAAGCTGAACTGGCTATGTTTGTCAGTCGCCGCGGTGGGCGTCTGGCGAGCAGGAGCGTAGAAAAACGACTTAAAGACTGGGCAATACGCCAGGGGGTAAACAGAAATGTCCACCCGCACATGCTCAGGCATTCATTTGCCAGCCATATGCTTGAATCGAGTGGAGATCTGCGCGCGGTGCAGGAGTTGTTGGGTCACCAGAATATCTCTACCACGCAGATATATACCCATCTGGATTTTCAGCACCTGGCGAAGGTATTTGATAAGGCCCACCCGAGGGCGAAACGAAAGAAAGAAAAAGAGCAAAGATAAAACCAGTGTTCAGTTTTCGGTGTTCAGATAGAACACAATATTTTTGAAAACTGAAAACTGCTATTTTTTCTTCTTCTCCCACTTGTCCCACTTTTTATATTTCTTCTTGCAGTATTTGCGCAGGGAATCATAATCTTTGAAGTAGAGGATAAAGTCATCTTCGCTTGCCAGGCCGTCTTTCTCACAGTTATCGCTGGAGTGATCACGGCATATTTTAGGCCGGACATCATAAATACCGCAGTCGCCATTGGGCAGTAAATGCGTGCAGGGGTTGGTCATGAGGAGAAACCAGCCGTCCTCATCCTTGTATGCTTCAGTGTGTTCATGTGATATTTGCCACAACAGGACATCGAAATCTTCCCGTGAGCGAGGGGTGTCAATATGCTGGGTAAAATAGGTACAGCACCATGAGCGGGTACACTGCATGCAGGGACTGGCATTTTCGACAGGTATTTTTTTTGACATGGCGCGAAATCTATATCAAAAGACGTCTGGCCACAATGGACGATTTCAACCAAACTACCACCGTACCGATAGCCGAACGAACAAGATAGAGAAATAATGCGTTTAGTATTCAAATTATCGCTGACTGTGATGAGTTTTTTTCTCATCCTGGTCATGCTCTGGATAAGTTTACCGTGGTTAATCGAATCTCTTGCCTATACTCAACTTACTCAACAGGGTTTCTCGGATGTCGAGATCGAGGTGCGCCATGTTGGTATTCAGTCAGCATCAGTAGACCGACTGCAGTTGTCAAATCAAAGCCTTGA
>JASJFV010000246.1:0-18756 GCA_033791885.1 Gammaproteobacteria bacterium
TCGCAGGGAATCCGCAGGGCGAGCATGTTGGGTGTCATTTCTTTTGGTGACTTTTCTTTAGACAAGTAAAGAAAAGATACTCGCCCATAAAGGGCGAAACCAATCAGCTGTGTGCTAGCAAAATAGAGTAAAAGAAATTAACTCGCACAAATGTGCGAAGAACGTAGATGAAATCAAACCGTGGAATTAAAGATAGCCTCACCCATGAAGGGCGAAGCCATCAACAAATTAACTAGTTACTCAGGAAGCAGAGCAGGCCATGTCCTGGCCACAGCAAAGCGGCGACTTGATTTTTCCATGTCCATTCGGGCATTCCGAGACCTGCACTTCAGTACCATCGTCAAGTTTTAGCATCGCGTTGACCAGTGGTGCATCACATTCTCCACAGGTTGCATTAACGCTCATACCGCATATATCACATTTATAAGTTGCCATCTAAATTTCCTTTTGTGTTTGTCTGTTTTAAGGATGAGAATCAATATAGCAATCACAATGATGACTGTCTATTTCCATCGCCCGACATTTTGTGGGTATTAAGCTTTATGTAAAACCTGGTGTTTAAAACATAAGGCGACGAATTTATTGATGGTATTTTCGACTCAATGAGTGAACGGCTTCAACCAGGGCAGCGGCATGCTCCGGGTTTACTTCCGGGTGTATACCGTGTCCGAGATTAAATACATGTCCATTGCCTGAGCCGAAGCTGGCCAGGGTGATTGCTACTTGCTCACGAATGGTGTCCGGCGAGGCATACAGCACACAGGGGTCGATGTTGCCCTGCAGAGCAACACGATCTCCGACACGCGCCCGGGCATCGGACAGGTCTGTTGTCCAGTCCAGGCCCAGTGCATCACAGCCGCTATCGGCCATAGCCTCCAGCCACTGACCTCCGCCCTTGGTGAATAGTACTACCGGCACATCACGTGTTGCAGCATCCGCTTTTAATTTGTCGACGATCTTTGTCATGTAGGCAAGTGAGAATTCGCGGTATGTGGCCGGTGATAGTGAGCCGCCCCAGGTGTCAAAGACCATTACTGCCTGTGCACCGGCTTCTATTTGTGCACTTAGATAAACACTGACACTTTCAGCAAGCACATTAAGTATTCTGTGCAACAGGTCAGGGCGACTGTACATCATGCCCTTGATGCGGGAGAAGGTCTTGCTGCTGCTGCCTTCAACCATATAGGTTGCAAGTGTCCAGGGGCTGCCGGAAAAACCTATCAACGGTACGCGCCCGTCCAGTTCGCGGCGTATCAGTGATACTGCATCGGTAACGTAGCGTAGTTCGTCATGCGGATCGGGTACAGCAAGTTTTGCAACGTCTGCTTCATCTTTAACCGGATGCTGAAATCGTGGCCCTTCCCCTTCTTCAAAGTATAAGCCCAGTCCCATTGCGTCAGGGATAGTCAAAATATCTGAAAACAGGATAGCTGCATCTAGCGGAAATCTATCTAACGGCTGTAGCGTCACTTCACAGGCCAGTTCCGGGTTCTGGCACAGGTTCATGAAGTTACCCGCCTTACCACGGGTTTCTCTATATTCAGGCAGATAGCGTCCAGCCTGCCTCATCATCCAAACCGGCGTAACATCAACGGCTTCGCGGCGTAATGCGCGCAGGAAGCGGTCATTCTTTAATATTGGTTTCATAGGGTCTCTCTAACGTGGCAGGCCTGTGCTGCCCATAAGAAATTCATCGACAGACCTGGCAGCCTGGCGACCTTCACGGATGGCCCAGACAACCAGCGACTGGCCTCGTCTCATATCACCCGCAGAGAATACCTTATCAACTGATGTGCGATAGTCCGTAGTGTTGGCATTGATGTTGCCGCGATCATCTATTTGCAGATCTAACTCGTTTAACATCCCCTGATGAACCGGGTGCACGAAGCCCATGGCTAGAAAAGCGACATCGGCTTTAAGTTGAAATTCAGACCCTGCTATTTCTGACATCTGCCACTGACCGTTGTCATCCTGTTGCCATTCCAGTTTTATACAATCTATCGCAGTCAGGCGTCCATTTTCACCTTTGAATCGTTTAGTCGCTACGCTCCACATTCGCTCACAGCCTTCTTCCTGTGAGGTGGAAGTGCGAAACTTGTTCGGCCATTCAGGCCAGGTCAGAGCCTTGTTTTCTTTTTCAGGCGGCATAGGCATGATTTCAAGCTGGGTAACTGATTTTGCTCTCTGCCTGTTGGATGTGCCAATGCAGTCAGAGCCTGTATCGCCGCCACCGATGACGACCACATTTAGATCAGTGGCAAGAATTGCTTCGGATTCCGGGATCTTATCACCCGCGACACGTTTATTTGACTGTGCAAGAAAATCCATGGCGAAATGTACACCTGTCAGGTCTCGACCTTCAATTGGCAGGTCCCGCGGGTCTTCAGAGCCACCAGTAAGGACAACAGCATCAAAATCGTCAGTCAGCTGTTTGGCAGCTATATCAACGCCGATATTGCTATTTGTTTTGAATATAACACCCTCTGCCAGCATCTGGCTTACACGGCGATCAATCAACGACTTAGTAAGTTTGAAATCAGGGATGCCATAGCGAAGCAGGCCACCGACACGGTCATTTTTTTCGTAGACCATGACATCGTGCCCAGCCCTGGCCAGTTGTTGCGCACAGGCAAGGCCCGCAGGTCCTGAGCCGACGACAGCTACCTTTTTGTCGCTGCGGTGGGCGGCAATTTGAGGCTTGATCCAGCCCTTATCCCAGGCATTGTCAACTATCGAACATTCAATGGTCTTAATCGTGACGGGTACATCATCTATATTCAACGTACAGGCAGCTTCACAGGGTGCAGGACAGATGCGGCCGGTAAATTCAGGAAAATTATTGGTTGAATGCAGTACTTCAATGGCTCCCTGCATCTCCCCTTTGTAGACCAGGTCATTCCAGTCAGGGATTATGTTATTGACTGGACAGCCCTGGTGACAAAAGGGAATGCCACAATCCATGCAACGCGCGCCCTGTTGTTGCAGAACATCGTGTTCAAGAGGGATCGTAAATTCTTTATATTTAACCACGCGATCGGAAACCGCGGAGTATGATCGATCCTGACGGGGGAATTCTATGAATCCTGTGGGTTTACCCATTATTGTTCTCCAATATACTTAATTGGCTGGCATGTTTTGTTGAAGTTGCTTCGATTAAATCAACTATGAATTGATAGCGATGCCCTGTTGTTGCGCACTCATTTCCAGCAGGGCGCGGCGGTATTCTACCGGCATGACTTTGACAAAGCGGGGCAGGTAATCTGACCAGTTATCAAGAATCTCACGGGCGCGGTTGCTGTTCGTGTAATGCAGGTGCTGCTCAATTAACTGTTGCAGCCTTATAGCATCAAAACGGGTCATATCATGGCTGACATCAACTCTGCCGTGAGTTTCCAGATCGCCGCCCTGGTGATCCAGAGATTCCAGTGCGTCATCTTCTTCAGCAATCGCTTCGAGTTCAACCTGGGCCATATTGCAGTGTGATTCAAAATCGCCTTCCAGGTCGAGAACGTAGGCAATGCCGCCACTCATGCCTGCCGCAAAATTACGTCCTGTTGATCCAAGTACGACGACGATGCCACCTGTCATATATTCACAGCCATGGTCACCGACAGCTTCTACCACCGCTGTGGCTCCAGAGTTGCGTACCGCGAAACGTTCGCCTGCGACACCATTGAAAAAACACTCACCCTGAATGGCACCATACAGAACAGTGTTGCCAACAATAATGTTATTTTCTGCCACAATCGGTGATTCAGCTGGAGGATAAATGATGATACGGCCGCCACTCAGGCCTTTGCCGACATAGTCATTTGCCTCGCCGGAAAGTTCTATCGTGATACCTCGTGAGAGGAAAGCACCAAGGCTTTGTCCGGCAGTACCTTGAGCTTTGATATGTATGCTGTCATCGGGCAGACCGGCCATGCCGTGCTTTTTGGCAACTCTTCCTGAAAGCATGGTGCCAAAACTACGGTTGTAATTGTGGATATCAATGTCGATATTGACGCACTTGCCGTCATTCATAGCAGGCTGTGCCTGCTCAATGAGTGTGTTATCAATGATCGTATCCAGACCATGGTCCTGTGTAATAGTGTGGTATATGTCCTCAGGGGAATTCGCTACAGGTTTATGCAGTAAGCGGGAATAATCCAGACCTGCTGCTTTCCAGTGATTAATTGCTTTGCGCATATTCAAACGGTCCATCTGGCCTATCATTTCATCGAACTTACGGTAGCCCATCTGTGCCATCAACTGGCGAATCTCCTCAGCAACGAAGAAGAAATAGTTCACCACATGCTCAGGTTTTCCGGTAAAACGTTTACGCAGCTCAGGATCCTGCGTAGCAACACCTACAGGGCACGTGTTGAGATGGCATTTGCGCATCATGACACAGCCTTCAACAATCAGTGGTGCAGTAGCAAAGCCGAATTCATCGGCACCCAGTAAAGCACCAATAACAACATCACGACCGGTACGCATACCGCCGTCTACCTGCACCACGATGCGGCTGCGCAGATTATTCAACACCAGGGTCTGATGTGTTTCAGAGAGGCCGATTTCCCACGGGCTGCCGGCATGCTTAATCGATGTTTGCGGGCTGGCACCTGTTCCGCCGTCATAGCCCGCGATGGTGACATGATCAGCATGTGCTTTGGAGACGCCGGCTGCGACGGTACCTACACCTACCTCAGACACCAGTTTCACACTTATGCGCGCCTCCGGATTAACATTTTTAAGATCAAATATCAGCTGCGCAAGATCTTCAATTGAATAAATGTCGTGATGTGGCGGTGGTGATATGAGACCTACGCCGGGGGTCGAATGCCTTACACGGGCAATTTCTGCATTCACCTTGTGGCCAGGCAACTGGCCGCCTTCGCCCGGCTTTGCACCCTGTGCCATTTTGATCTGTATATCATCCGCGTTAACCAGGTATTCTGTGGTGACGCCAAAGCGTCCTGAGGCCACCTGTTTGATTGCAGAACGGGCTGAGTCACCATTTGCCATCGGCAAAAAGCGGCTACTTTCTTCTCCGCCTTCACCCGTATTGGATTTGCCTCCAATGCGGTTCATTGCAATGGCAAGAGTAGAATGTGCCTCATAGGAAATAGACCCGTATGACATGGCGCCAGTGGCGAAGCGCTTGACTATTTCTTTAGCAGGCTCTACTTCATCCAGAGGTATAGACTCACCCGATGTGTCAATTTCAAACAGTCCTCGAAGTGTTTTCAGGTCTTCATTCTGCTCATTCACCAGGCGTGAGAATTCAGAAAATTTTGTCGCATCATTGGCACGCGTTGCGTGCTGCAGGTGGGCAATAGTATCCGGTGTCCATACATGGCTTTCACCACGAAGGCGGAAGGCATAATCACCACCAGCATCGAGGTGATTGCGGTATATTTCCCGGTTGCCGTAGGCATTTTTATGCCACTCGACTGCCGATTTAGCGAGGGCGGTGAGTCCAGCACCTTCGATGGTGCTGGTGGTGCCAGTGAAATATTTATCGACAAAACTGGTGGACAGCCCGACAGCATCAAATATCTGTGCACCGCAGTAGGACTGGTAGGTTGAAATGCCCATTTTAGACATGACTTTTTTCAATCCCTTGCCCAGTGCCTTGATGTAGCGCGAGCGCGCTTCTTTAAATTCAAGGCCATCAAGCTGTTCAGAGGTCATTGCGCGCAGTGTCTCAATAGCAAGATAGGGATTTATGGCTTCTGCGCCGTAACCAGCCAGGGTTGCAAAATGATGCACCTCTAGTGCTGCACCCGTTTCAACAACGAGGCCGGAGCTGGTGCGTAAGCCTGTGCGAATCAGGTGATGGTGTACTGCAGAAGTTGCCAGCAATGCCGGGATGGCAATGTTATCTGCATCCACATTACGGTCTGAAAGAATCAGGATGTTGTTGCCGTCATTGACAGAGTCTTCGGCTTTTTTACACAGCGCCCGGATCGCCTGCTCCATGCCTTCTGCACCCTGTGACTCCGGATAGCAGATATCAAGTGTAACTGTGCGAAAGGCACCGTTACTTGTTTCCTCGATATGACGTATGGCTTCAAGCTGGGAGTTACCCAGTACCGGTTGAGAAACTTCTAGCCGCATATGTGAGCCGGCCTCATCCAGTCCCAGCAGGTTGGATCGTGGTCCAACTAGTGAAACCAGGGACATAACGATTTCTTCGCGTATCGGGTCAATTGGGGGGTTGGTGACCTGGGCAAAGTTCTGTTTGAAGAAGTTTGACAGGTGCTTTGGACGACTCGATAGTACGGCTGGTGGGTTATCTGCACCCATCGAACCTGTGGCTTCCTGCCCAGTTGTAGCCATCGGTGTTAAGAGGAATTTTATATCTTCCTGGGTATAGCCGAATGCCTGCTGGAGATCGAGCAGTGTCTCATCGTCAGGCACCATAGGGCTGATGACCGTGTTCAGTTTTTCAACCTTAATTTGAGACTTGTCCAGCCACTGCTGGTAGGGCTTGCTGTCGCTAATCTCTGACTTAAGTTCCTGATCGTCAATGATACGTCCCTGTTCGAGATCAATCAGGAACATCTTTCCTGGCTGCAGGCGCCATTTTTTAACTATCTTCTCTTCCGGGATCTTCAGTACACCCATTTCAGATGCCATTAACACCAGGTTATCTTCTGTGATCAGGTAGCGCGCAGGACGTAAACCGTTGCGATCCAGCGTAGCACCAATCTGACGGCCATCAGTGAAAGCGACAGCTGCCGGACCATCCCATGGCTCCATCAGTGCAGCATGATATTCATAAAAAGCGCGTCGCTTATCGTCCATCAGCGGGTTGCCTGCCCATGCTTCAGGGATTAGCATCATCATCGCATGTGACATCGAATAACCGCCGAGCGTGAGCAATTCCAGTGCGTTGTCGAAACAGGCGGAATCAGACTGATTTTCAGAGATCAGAGGCCAGATTTTTTCCAGATCATCGCCGAATACTTCGGATGCCATAGAATGACGACGCGCCGCCATCCAGTTGACATTCCCGCGTACGGTGTTGATTTCTCCGTTATGTGCAATCATGCGAAATGGCTGCGCCAGGTCCCAGGTAGGGAAGGTATTGGTTGAAAAGCGCTGATGTACCAGGGCCAGTGCACTTTCCATGCGCTGATCAGTCAGGTCCTGATAAAATGATCCAACCTGGTTGGCCAGCAGCATGCCTTTGTACAGCAGTGTCCGGGTAGACATGGATGCAATATAAAATTCATTGCCGCCAGGCAGGTCAGCTTGATAAATATTGTTTTCAATCAATTTACGGATAATAAAAAGTTTGCGCTCGAAGGCATTCTGATCGTGGCAGTTATCACCTCGTCCAATAAATACCTGACGGATCACGGGCTCGGTAGGTAGAACAGTGTGGCCAAGGCCGCTGTTGTCGACAGGAACATCGCGCCATCCCAGTAATACCTGACCTTCCTGCTGGATAAATAACTCTATCGCCTCAGCACATTTTTCTGCAGTCGAAGCAGCGGGTGGCAGAAATACCATGCCGACACCATACTCACCTTCTTCAGGCAGAGTGATGTCAATAGCAGAGCAGACACCGCGCAGGAAGGTGTCTGGTATTTGCATCAGTATGCCCGCACCGTCGCCTGCCAGCTTGTCTGCCCCGACGGCGCCGCGATGGGTCAGATTGCGCAGGATTTCAAGTCCCTGCTCAATAATGCGGTGACTTTTGCGTCCTTTAATATCTGCAACGAATCCAACACCACAATTGTCGTGTTCATTTTGTGGGTCATAAAGGCCCTGACGGGGTGGCAAGCTACCTTGATACATGTTCAACCTCTGTTTTGTTCTTTGCCTAAAACCCAAACTAGCGGACAATTTGAAAATTAGACTAATTAATGTGCGCAATGATGAGAGTTTTCAGTGCAGATATAGGCGTCGCAATGGGGCAATAACCTGAGATTTACTCTATCTAGCAAACAGCCGACGAAAGATAGCGAAGATGAGAGGTTTTTTCCAGTATTTTGGGATGTTTTTAGGTTTTGTTGTGATTTCCCTTGGTTTTAGTAGGTTTAATTGCCTGCATCTTATGGCGACGCTAGTTGATATGTGATTGCTACAGGCAGCTAGATGAAAAATTATTATTAAGTAGTGTTTGTTATTTCTTCTCTATGTCCATGTCAAAAATTGTTTCTGTTCCCGAATGCTGAAATTGGCTTATAGTGTTGATTTATAACCATAAGGTAATCAGCCTGATATTTTGTGTTTTCTCGTGCACGCGTAACAAGTAGAATAGACGGTTGATTTATTTATTCTGAAAATGAACTCTTTGGCAGATCGCTATGAAAGTTGGTATTTTTAAAGAAAACAAAAAAATAGAAAGTCGGGTTGCAGCTACCCCTGATTCAGTTGGGCGCCTGGTCAAAATGGGGCTGGAAGTTGCGGTGGAAAAAGGGGCCGGAGCATTATCAGGTTTTTCTGACGCACTCTATGAAGATGCCGGTGCAAGCATTACTGGCAATGATGCCATCTGTTCTGCCGATTTTATCTTCAGTATCAATCTGCCGTCAGCTGCGACATTGAATAAACTGAAATCCGGTTGCATGCTGGTGACACTGCCGGGACTATGCGAAGACGATGGGACTTTCAAATCTCTGGCAGAGAATAATGTTGATCTTCTTGCCCTGGAAAGAATACCGAGAATTTCCCGCGCACAGTCGATGGACGTCCTTTCATCACAGGCCAATATAGGCGGTTATAGGGCGGTGCTCGAAGCCACTGTTCAGTACAGGCGTTTTTTCCCGTTGATGATGACTTCTGCGGGTTCAGCAAAACCAGCTCGTGTAGTGATACTCGGTGTAGGCGTAGCGGGTCTGCAGGCGATCGCGACGGCACGACGGCTCGGCGCACAGGTCTGGGCATATGATGTGCGGCCGGAAACCAGTGAGCAGGTCGAATCACTGGGAGCAAAATTCATTAAGCTTGATTTGGGTGAGGAAGGCTCCGGTGAGGGTGGTTATGCCAAAGAGCTGTCAGATGAAGCAAAAGAGAAGCAGCAGCGGATGCTTTCCGAAGAACTTCAGAAGGCGGACGTGCTGATATCAACAGCAGCTATTCCCTGTCGCCCAGCTCCTCGTTTGATTACGGAAGAAACAGTAAAAGGCATGAGAGAAGGATCCGTTATCATTGATATGGCAGCAGCAACAGGTGGTAATTGTGAATTAACTGTGGCTGGTGAAGTGGTTGTAATGCATGGGGTTCAAATCGTAGGGCAGACAAACTATCCAGCACTGGTGCCTGCCGATGCCAGCAGTTTTTTTGCTCGCAACCTGGTGAATTTGATGGAATTACTGGTAACCAATGTTGATGGCAAACTGGTGCGGCCAGACTACGAGGAAGACGAAGTTACCCAGGCGGCACTGGTTGTCTATCAGGGTGAAGTGCGTTTTTAATGCGTTTGTTCGCAGGTGTATATGAAAACAATATGACCGAACAAACATCGTTCCTGATTTGTGGAGTAACAATATGACAGAAACTATTACAGCAACCGGCATGTCTCCTGCCATTGTCGCATTATTCATTTTCGTACTGGCCTGTTTTATTGGCTATTACGTTATCTGGGGGGTAACTCCTTCACTGCACACGCCATTAATATCACTGACCAATGCAATCTCAGGGATTATTATTGTTGGTGCTATTCTGGTCACCGGCACTGAGGGGGCGACATCACTTGAACAGGGCCTGGGCTTTGTTGCCGTGATGCTGGCTTCAATAAATATATTTGGTGGCTTTGCCGTGACCCAGCGAATGTTGTCGATGTTTCGCAAGAAAGACAAGTAATCGGGACGAGAGAATAAAATGCTGAATGCCAACACACTAGCGATCATCTACCTGATATCGGCCTCCCTGTTTATCCTCGGTCTTAAAGGACTGACTCATCCATCAACCGCACGGCGAGGCAATTATCTCGCCATGACTGGCATGCTGTTGGCGATTGTCGCCACACTGTTCAACCCGGTAGTGCAGAATTACTCGCTAATTCTTGCCGGACTTGCAATTGGTGCGGTCATCGGAATCATGATCGCGATCAAAATTGATATGAAAGCGATGCCACAACTGGTTGCCGCATTCCATAGCCTTGTTGGCCTAACTGCTGTACTGGTTGCCATTGGCACATTTACTGAACATGCAGCAAGTGGACAGATTGATGGTGTCATGCTGGTTGAACTGGGCATTGGTTCTTTTATCGGTGCCATTACTTTTACCGGTTCATTGATTGCATTCGGTAAATTGCAGGGAGTGCTTAGCGGTAACCCGATAGTTTTCAAAGGACAGCACCTGTTGAATCTGGCCCTCGGTCTGCTTACCCTGGCACTGGTTTTCCAGTTTTCGCAGTCGGGCAGTTTGACTACCTTGTTGTTGATTACCGCAATTGCCCTGGCACTGGGCTTCCTGCTGATCATCCCCATTGGTGGCGCAGATATGCCTGTTGTCGTCTCTATGCTGAATTCTTATTCTGGTTGGGCAGCGGCTGCAACCGGTTTTACGTTGCAGAACAATGCGCTGATTGTGACCGGGGCGCTGGTTGGTTTTTCCGGTGCGATTCTGTCCTTTATCATGTGTCGTGCGATGAATCGATCTTTCATCAGTGTCATCCTCGGCGGCTTTGGTGGTTCAGATGATGAAGAGTCTACTGCAATGCAGGCGGCAAATCAGGGCATCAAGAGTGCTGCAGTTGAGGACCTGGCTTTCATGATTGAGAATGCCAACAGGCTCATCGTCGTTCCCGGGTATGGCATGGCGGTTGCTCAGGCGCAGCATGCCCTGAAGGAACTGACAGACCTGCTGGATGATAAGGGAATAGAAGTAAAGTTCGCCATCCATCCTGTTGCTGGGCGAATGCCTGGGCATATGAATGTGCTGCTGGCTGAGTCCGACATCCCATACGATCACGTGATTGAGATGGACGAAATCAACCCGGAATTCAGCACCACGGATGTGGCGCTGGTAGTTGGCGCCAACGATGTCACCAATCCGGCGGCCAAAACTGACAAGTCCAGCCCTATCTATGGTATGCCTATTCTAGATGTAGAAAAGGCTAAATACGTATTTGTAATTAAACGCAGTATGCGTCCAGGCTATTCTGGAATTGAAAACCTGCTGTATTTCAGGGATAACTGCTCAATGGTTTTCGGCGATGCGAAGGAAGTCTGCGAGTCACTGGTTCAGGAATTGAAAAACAGTATGTAGATTAACCATCCTGTATTCAATCTCCTGGACATGCAACATTTACTGAAAACGGGCCTTATTCGTGCCGTTCAAACACTTTAAATCCGCTTGACTGAACAAGCGCATCGCGCTTGGCTTCTTCAAGGTCTGACAGAACCATCTCTGTGACCATGTCTGCGAACGAAATGCGTGGTTCCCAGCCAAGCTGTTCGCGTGATTTTGTCGGGTCGCCGAGGAGTGTTTCAACTTCACAGGGGCGGTAATAGCGCGGGTCAACGCGAACCACAACGGAACCGGGTGGCGGGCATTTTCCCGGCAGTTCATCCTTGCTGGAATCCAGCGTATCGATAATACCGATTTCATCTACGCCTTCGCCCTGCCAGCGCAGTGTGATACCAAGTTCCCTTGCTGACAAATCAACAAATTCTCTCACTGAATGCTGTTGTCCAGTGGCAATAGCAAAGTCTTCAGGTTTGTCCTGCTGCAGAATAAGCCATTGTGCCTCGACATAGTCTTTGGCATGCCCCCAGTCCCGCTTGGCATCCATGTTGCCGAGATACAGGCAGTCCTGCATACCCAGTGTTATACGTGCCAGGGCACGTGTAATTTTACGTGTCACAAAGGTCTCACCACGGATCGGAGATTCATGATTGAACAGGATGCCATTGCAGGCAAACATGCCATAGGCTTCACGATAGTTAACGGTTATCCAGTAGGCATAGAGCTTGGCCACTGCATAGGGAGAGCGAGGATAGAACGGTGTGGTTTCCTTCTGTGGTGTTTCTGCGACTTTACCAAACAGCTCCGATGTTGAAGCCTGGTAAAAACGGCAGGTTTCCTGCAACCCCAGCATGCGTATCGCTTCAAGCATGCGTAGTGAGCCCAGGGCATCAGAATTAGCGGTGTATTCGGGTTCCTCAAATGAGACAGCAACATGGCTCTGGGCAGCAAGGTTGTAGACCTCGTCCGGCTGTGTTTGCTGGATGATGCGGACAAGACTGCTGGAGTCTGTCATATCACCATAATGCAGCACGAAATTTTGTTCTGCTTCATGCGGGTCACGATACAGGTGGTCAATACGGTCGGTGTTGAACAGTGAAGTGCGCCGTTTTATGCCATGAACGACATAGCCTTTGGCAAGCAGGAATTCAGCAAGATAGGCGCCGTCCTGACCTGTAACTCCAGTGATAAGTGCTGTTTTACTCATGGTGATTTTCTTTCTGCTTAGAATGTTCGTTCATTAATCCCGTAATTCTAACAAATAGGTCAAGTTTGTGTCGCATGATAAAGGTCAAATAGTTTTCCTCACCGATGCGTATACTGGGAGTCCTGTAAATTATAATTGAACGAAAAGACTATTACTAAATGGCGATATCAAGATGAGGGGCCAGAATGTTGATTAACCTGGAAGACCCGAGCAGCAAACCAGATTCGACTATGTCACTGTTGCAGTTGGGATTTCGGCCATTTTTTCTACTGGCTGGAATTTCTGCAGTATTGTTGATTTTGATATGGGGTTTGTTCTTTTCCAGTAACGGATTTGAGGCAATTAACGCTACAGCATATGGTCCTGTCTACTGGCATGGTCATGAAATGATCTTTGGTTTTGTCGTCGCCGTAGTGGCTGGTTTTCTTCTAACAGCAGTAAAAAACTGGACAGGAAGACAAACAGCGAAAGGGGCAGTATTGTTTATGTTAGCCATTCTATGGCTGTGTGCTCGAATATTGCCATTTTTCCCTGCTGTTTTTCCTTACTGGTTCATCGCTATCATTGATTTGTCCTTTCTTCCTCTAGTGGCAGCAACACTCCTGCCGTTGATAATAAAAACGAAGAATTATCGTAACCTGATATTTATCGGCATTCTGCTGGTAATGGTTGCTACGAACGCAGTGTTTCATTCTGCTATGGCGGGTTATATAGAGTACGGACAGCGTGATGCCTTATATGCTGCTATCTACGTGATTCTCCTGTTGATCAGCATTATGGGTGGTCGAGTGATCCCGTTTTTTATCGAACGTGGTCTTGCAGGGGGCTTTCAACGCAGAAGTTTTCCAGTTATTGAGATTAGTGCCAGTCTGCTTCTGCTGCTGTTGGGCGTGTTACATACTGCAGGAATGACGGGTAAATACATAATCTTTGTTGCGTTAGTTGCGGCTGTAGTGCATTTGATTCGACTGGCTGGCTGGTACAGTCATGGGATATGGCGGGTACCGCTTTTGTGGGTGCTGGTTCTGGCTTATGGGTGGATAGTGATAGGACTGTTTCTACTGGCCTTGTCACTGGCAGGTATGTTTGCGGTTTCACTGGCACTGCATGCACTCACCATAGGCGGCATTGGCCTGCTGACAATGGGTATGATGGTACGGGTTTCTATGGGGCATAGCGGCCGCAAACTGGTTGCTCCTGCGTTGATGGGGGCTGCTTTTGCTGCGCTTAATGTTGCCGTGGTGGTGAGGGTGATCTTGCCAATGATGATGCCGACAGAGAGTTACAATGTATTGCTGATGATTTCCGCATTGATCTGGGTAGCAGCATTTACCATTTTTGTCTTCAGGATGACCCCGGTTTATCTGTCGCCCAGAGTGGACGGGCGACCTGGTTAGTGGAGATATCTGTCTAAATATCTGGTGTTATGCTAGCCCACTTTGGCGGTGTTTTTTTCCATTGATTTGTTAAAGGTTCCCCTCGACTCAAGCTCAGCAATGATGTGATTGACACATTCGTCGATAGTATGTGTATCGGTATCAACGATAATTTCTGCTTGCCCAGGCTCCTCATACGGCGACGAAATGCCGGTGAAGTCACTGATTTCACCAAGACGGGCTTTTTTATACATGCCTTTGACGTCACGGTCCTCGCATGTTTCCAGTGAACAGCGGCAATAAATTTCGATAAAATCACCGTCACCTACCAGTTCGCGGACGCGCTGGCGGTCACTGGAAAAAGGGGAAATAAAGGCAGTCAGGGCGATTACCCCGGCATCGATGAACAGCTTCGCCATCTCGCCTATACGGCGGATGTTTTCAACTCGATCCTCGGCAGTGAAACCGAGATCACCGCAAAGGCCGTGGCGCACATTGTCTCCATCGAGAACGATTGTGGCACAATTCTGGCTATGCAAGCGGGCTTCAAGGGCATTGGCAAGAGTGGACTTGCCTGCTCCGGATAGACCGGTAAACCAGAGTATCAGGCTGCGGTGTCCATGCAGCTGATTGTGGTCTTCACGGGAAACCGCTGTCGTATGCCAGACTACGTTATTACTTTTCATATCTTTCATTCTTGGTTAATTAAATCGGGCAGCATAATAGCATAAAAAATATACAATAAAGTACCCGGTTTTCGGCCTTCGGGCTAACAACAGTTAGATATTGAGACTGGAGCTAGTGAGCAGAAAGACGCTGGAAAAGATACATCAATTGTTAATGATGAAACGATAGCATGAGATAATAATACGCCCACAATTTATGCCGCTGTATAAATTTTGCTGGCAATTTTACGCGAATACAGTTAGCTTATTCGTCCGAAACACATTCCCTGCATTTTAATGTCCATATCAAGGCCCACAGAGGCTAACAAAACCGGCCAGAAGCTTTTTATCAAGACCTTTGGCTGCCAGATGAACGAATACGATTCGAAACGCATGGCCGACCTGCTCGCGCGGTCGCATAGTATGTCTGTGACGGATGACCCGGAACAGGCAGACGTATTGCTGCTCAATACCTGTTCTGTGCGTGAAAAGGCACAGGAAAAAGTGTTTTCCCAGTTGGGACGCTGGCGGGAATGGAAGTTGGACAATCCGTCATTGCTTATTGGTGTCGGCGGTTGTGTCGCCAGCCAGGAAGGTCAGGATATTCTTGATCGTGCGCCTTACGTTGACCTCGTCTTTGGCCCGCAGACTTTGCATCGTCTGCCACAACTGATCAACTCCTGCCGTCAGGAACACCGCAGTGCAGTTGATATCAGCTTTCCCGAGATTGAAAAATTTGATGCTCTGCCCGAACCGCGCGCAGAAGGTCCAACGGCCTTCGTTTCTATCATGGAAGGCTGCAGCAAGTATTGCAGCTTCTGTGTAGTACCCTACACGCGCGGAGAAGAATTCTCCCGTCCCTTTGATGATGTGCTGGCTGAGATTGTCGTGCTGGCTGAACAGGGTGTGCGTGAAGTAAATTTGCTTGGTCAGAATGTAAACGCCTATCGAGGAAGTATGTATGACGGCTCCCAGGCTGACCTGGCAACACTAATTCAGTATGTAGCAGAAGTAGAAGGAATTGAACGCATTCGCTTTACTACCTCACACCCGCTGGAGTTTAGTGATTCATTGATCGATGCCTTTGCCACTATTCCTCAATTGGTCGATCATTTACATCTACCAGTGCAATCCGGTTCAGACAGAATTCTTTCCTTAATGAAAAGAGGCTATACATCACGTGATTACGTGCAAATCATAGAAAAACTGAAGCAGGTACGCCCAGGCATAAGCTTGTCCTCTGATTTTATCATTGGCTTTCCTGGTGAAACCGAAGCAGATTTTCAGGCTACCATGGATTTAATTAAAACGATTGGTTTCGATCACTCTTTTAGCTTTATCTATAGTGCACGGCCTGGAACACCGGCTGCCGATCTTGAAGACAATGTACCCATGTCGGTAAAAAAAGAGCGCCTGGCTATATTACAAAAACACATACTCGAGAATGCCGCGAGTATTAGTCAGGGTATGGTGAGCTCAGTTCAGCGTGTTCTGGTGCAGGGTATATCAAAGAAAAGTGACACAGAAATTTCCGGCCGCACAGAGAACAACAGGGTGGTAAATTTTGCCGGTCCAGCCAGGCTAATTGGACAGATGCTGGACGTACGGATTACATCGGCCCTGCCGAATTCACTTCGTGGAGTGGCAGATGGCATCGATACTCCCCGCAGCATTCCAGTGCAATGCGTCTCTGGATGAATTTTTCGCAATGAGTGTGTCTGAACCTGTTCATCATTTTTCACTGCAATCTGTTGATAATGAAAAGCTGGCCATGCTTTGTGGCCAGTTTAATGAAAATATCAAGCAGATTGAGAAGTACTTTGATACCCGAATAATGCACCGGGGTGGTGATTTTACCGTATTCGGCAGTAAGGGTCTGGCTGGTAAGGTAGAAACCGTCATTCATGATCTCTATACGCATGCATCAGAAGGTGAAGAACTGGGTAAGTCGACTGTCCATGTTGCCTTGCAGCATCTGTCGCAAAATACTGTGCAACATGATGACGTAATGGTAATAAGAACACCGCGAGCGAAAGTTCGATTACGCAATCCTCGGCAACAGGCTTATGCCAGAAACATCATTACCAGCGATATTAATTTTGCCATCGGTCCTGCAGGTACCGGTAAGACATATCTTGCTGTTGCCTGTGCTGTAGAAGCACTGGAAAAAGAAGAAATCAGTAAAATTATCCTGGTAAGGCCTGCAGTAGAAGCCGGTGAAAGGCTCGGTTTTTTACCCGGCGACCTGGAGCAGAAGGTCGATCCTTACCTGCGTCCTCTTTATGATGCATTGTATGAAATGCTGGGTTTTGAACGTGTTGACCGCTTGCTTGAACGCCATGTTATTGAAATTGCTCCGCTGGCCTATATGCGAGGCCGTACTTTGAATGAAGCGATGGCTATACTGGATGAAGCTCAGAACACCACAGAAGAACAAATGCGCATGTTCCTCACTCGCATAGGCTGCGGTTCACGGGCGATCATTACCGGTGATGTCACGCAAACAGATTTACCCCGCTCACAACGTTCTGGTCTGGCACACGCCATTCAAGTTCTCAAAAATGTGCCTGAGATAAAATTCAATTATTTTCAGTCGCAGGATGTAGTCAGGCATCCTCTGGTGCAGAAAATTGTTGAGGCCTATCAGCAAAGTGATATAGAAGATAAAGGCAGCCGAGAGCAGAAGTGATGCCTCTGCTGATTGACCTGCAGCTAGCTGTTTCTGCTGAACATATTCCATCGCAAGACAAATTTCAGAGATGGGCCAATGCAGCAGCGAATGCCTGTGGCGTCGAAAACAAAGAGCTGACCGTTCGGCTGGCCGGAGAAGCAGAAGCGGCCGAATTGAACAGTCGCTTCAGGCATAAATCAGGCCCAACCAATGTACTTTCATTTCCTTTTGAGGATCCACCCGGTATGGTTACTGATGTACTCGGCGACCTTATTATCTGCGCACCTTTGGTCCAGCGCGAAGCGGTTGAGCAATGTAAAACTTTGGAGGAACACTGGGCCCATATGCTGATACATGGCGTACTTCACCTTTGCGGTTATGACCATATCGAGCCCGCTCAGGCAGATGAGATGGAATCCCTGGAAACGCGTATTCTTACTGGCCTTGGCTATCGACCACCTTATAACGAACTATCTTCTAAACAAGAATGAAAAAAAAGCTTAAGAAACCTCGACCTCGTTTGAGTCGTTGGCTGTCGAGACTTGGATTCTCCATGCTCGGTAGATCCATGGGACGCGAAGACATAATAATGATCCTGCGTGCTGCTTCTGACCGAGAGCTGATCGGCCAGGATGCACTGGACATGTTAGAAGGTGTGTTCCAGGTATCGACTATGCAGGTACGGGACATCATGGTGCCAAGGTCACAAATGGTCGTGCTTGATAGAGACGTTTCACCGGAAGACTGTCTGCCGGTGATGAATGAGCACGGTTATTCGCGTTACCCGGTGATTAAAGATGACCGCGACAATGTTATCGGCGTGCTGCTGGCGAAAGATTTACTGCGCTATTTTGACAGTGAGCAAAAGCAACACTTTGTCTTCAGAGATGTTCTGCGCGAGGCAGTATTCGTACCTGAAAGTAAGCGTCTGAATGTTTTGCTGTCTGATTTTCGTGCTAATCGTAACCACATGGCCATAGTTATGAATGAATACGGTGGTGTTGCCGGGCTGGTAACCATCGAAGATGTGCTGGAGCAGATAGTCGGTGATATTCAGGATGAATTTGATTACGATGAAGATGACAGCATGATCCGTAAGACGGATGATGGATATATTGTCAAGGCGCTGACATTGCTGGAAGATTTTAATGACTACTTCGCTTCTGATTTACAGCACGGTGACACTGAAACAATAGGAGGTCTGATCACCAATAAATTTTCCTATTTACCGGAACGTGGTGAAGCGGTCGACATCGATGATTTCCATTTTGAGGTTCTGCATTGTGATAGTAGGCGTATCAACCTGCTCAAACTTTCAGTGATAGAAAACATGGGGACCAGCAGTGAGGCTAATGGTATATCGAACCTGCAGTGAACAGGCAGAGGTTCGCTGTGCGACGATCACAGAGTGTGAATGAAGAGGCTCTGCGATGAATGCTTTTATGATTAATAGCGAACCAAAATCTGCTATAGACAGAAGTTGGAGGCGCCCCGAATGCTAGGACCTCGATGGCAGGGGATTATCGTACTGTTAGCCGGTGCCGGACTGGTGCTGTCCTTTGCGCCATTCGGCTATTATCCACTTGCCATTTTGTTCCCGGCGATGCTGTTTTACTTCTGGTCAAAAGTCACCAGCACCCGGGCAGC
>JASJFV010000247.1:0-3287 GCA_033791885.1 Gammaproteobacteria bacterium
TAGGTTTTATGTGAGCTGTCAACCGTATATCGTAAAAATCACAGTATGGAAAACCCAATGAATAAAATATATATATTTCTCTTCTTTTTGCTTTCTCTGTTTCTTTTCTCTTCTGTATCCGCAGACAGCAAAGATTTCGATTCAGAAAAAATGCTATCAGATCTTGAGCAGCAGCTGCAATTGAGCAGAGAAAAATATGAACAGATGAAACCTGATTTGGAACAGGCACTGGAACAGAAAAGCAGGGAACTGAAAGCCACCATAAATGAGACGGTAGAGGAAGGGTTTGTTGAGCTTGAGTCGATGTCTAAGAAGCTCAACGCTGCTTCTGTAGAAGCTAAAAGTAATCTGGAAAAAGCACTGAATAGTGAGCAAGTGCAGGAGTTAAAAGCCTTCCTTACCAGTATTGATGAAGAAGCAATTAGAGAGGCGCGTGAAAAACTGCTAAATGAATTGACAAAGCAACTTGAATTAACTGCCGAACAACTTGAAAAGCTTAAACCCATATTGCGTGATTACATGGTTCAGGCAAGCGAATTGCTGAAGCAGGTATCAAAAGACAGCACTGATGCTTTTAATGAGTACAGTGAAAAATATCAGTTACTTGCAAATGATGCAGAAGCGCGTATGAAAGACATCCTTGACTCTGAGCAGATGAATAAGCTGAAAAAACAAATAGAAGACGTCAGGAACAAGGTGAATGAGAAAGTCTTTACAGACCGTAATTAATAATTGTATACACAATGCCGCTAATAGCTTGCCACGAATGCGATTTGTTACAGCAGCGTGCGAGCTTGCCTGCGCGTACCAGGGCTCTGTGCGGTCGTTGTGGTGCCGTTCTCTATCGCGATATTCCAGATAGTATAAACAGGACTATTTCGTTAGCTATAGCAGGGCTGGTACTTTTTGTTTGCGCCAATGTTTTTCCATTCCTGGCATTTGAAGTATCGGGCCAAAGTGTGCAGGCGACATTACTTTCTGGTGCGATAGCCCTGAATCAACAGGGAATGTGGGAGGTCGCTGCACTGGTGGTTTTTACCTGTGTCGCAGCACCACTGGCCCAGTTGCTGCTGATGCTTTATTTATTTATTCCACTGAAATTCAATCGCTTGCCGAAGTACAGCGCCAGGGCTTTTCTTCTTCTGCGCGAAATTCAGAGCTGGAATATGATAGAAGTGTTCATGGTCGGCATACTGGTGGCACTGGTTAAATTGACCAAGATGGCCATCATAGTGCCAGGTCTTGCGCTTTGGTCTTTCATGGCATTGATAGTTGTGCTGACGGCAGCCGCATCAGCTATAGATCCAGAATTGGTGTGGGATAAAGTAGATATAAAATGAATAGTCCTACCTATAATATTTCCGCTATGGAAGCAGGTCTGCTCAGCTGTCATGGCTGTGGTCTGCTCAGTGCCAGGCAGGACACCTCGCAGCAGGCTTTGCAATGCCCGCGATGCGGTGCAAGTCTGCATGGTCGTAAAACTAATAGCCTGGCCAGAACGTGGGCACTGGTGATAACGGCTTTCATCTTATATGTGCCGTCGATGTTGTTGCCGATAACAACAGTGACCAGTCTTGGTAAGGTACAGTCTGACACTATTATGAGCGGAGTAATTCTTTTCATTCAATCAGGCAGTTGGGAGATTGCACTGGTTATATTTGTCGCCAGTATTATTGTGCCAATGATGAAGCTTCTTATCCTGGTTTATCTGCTCATTTCGGTTCAGCGTAAGTCTCAGTGGCGCCCACGTGATCGGGCAAAATTATATCGTTTGACGGAATTTGTCGGTCGCTGGTCCATGGTTGATGTTTATGTGGTTACAATACTGGTAGCACTGGTCAACTTTGGTGTGCTTGCCGATATTGATGCCGGTCCGGCTGCATTTTATTTCGCTGCTGTTGTAATTATTACTATTATTGCAGCGCGGACTTTTGATCCACGTATAATCTGGGATGGGATTGGGGATAAGTAGTGTCTGAAAATGATCAAAAACAAAATTCACCAGGTAATATTCCTACAGCACTGGTGAAGGAGAAAAAAACACTTTCCCTGATCTGGCTGATCCCGCTCGTGGCCCTCGCAATCGGAGTGTGGCTAACCATCAAGGCAATCAATGAAAAAGGGCCGACAGTCACAATAACCTTTAAATCAGCGGAAGGGCTTAATGCTGGCAAGACAAAGGTAAAGTATAAAAATGTCGATGTTGGCCTGGTGGAAGAAATTCAATTCGGCGAAGACCTGTCAAATGTTGAGGTAATAGCCAGCCTTTCGCCGGATATGAGGAAATATCTTACCGATGAAGGCACTCAATTCTGGGTGGTCCGCGCAAGGCTGGCGGGCGGTAAGGTTTCCGGCCTGGGAACCATTTTATCCGGGGCATATATCAGCATGCATCCAGGATCTCCGGGAAAGAAAATGCGTCACTTCACTGGTCTTGATACACCACCACCGTTGAAGATAGACATTCCCGGCACGCGTTATGTGTTGACGTCACCAACCCTTTCATCACTGGATATTGGAACATCGATATTTTATCGAAAGCTCAGGGTTGGAGAGGTAGTTAACTATGAACTTGATGATAAGAGTGACAGTATTCGCATAGAAGTATTTATCCAGTCCCCTTATGACAGGCATGTACACGAGAACACGCGATTCTGGAATGCCAGTGGTATCAGTGCAGAATTTGGTGCAGATGGTGTTGAAATAAAAACGGAATCAATCGGAGCTATTCTGACTGGCGGTATTGCGTTTGGTAAACCGGACAAGGTTGGTAAACAGCCCGTAGCAAAGGAAAGACATGAATTCTATCTGTTTAAATCTGAAAAGAAAGCGTTTGAAAAGCAGTATATTAAAAAAGAGAAATACCTGGTCTATTTTGACGGTTCAGTACGCGGACTGACTATTGGTTCGCCAGTGACTGTTCTGGGTATGGATGCTGGCGAAGTCATAGATATGCGGCTGGAATTTGACCTGCGTGACAGCAGTTTCAAAATTCCTGTGCTGCTTGAGATGGAATCTGAGCGTTTATCTATTATCGGCCAGGATGCAGGTATGGAATTACCAACCCTGGAAGAACTTGTCAGGCGTGGATTACGCGCACAGTTAAGATCGGGAAGTTTGTTAACCGGCCAGCTTCTGATCGATTTAAATATGTATGAAAATGCCGAGCCGGCAAAGGTTTCTTATGAAGAGGGGGTCGCTGTGCTACCCACTATTCCGACTTCACTGGATGCTATAAAAAGTAGCTTGCAGGCATTAATGAATAAAATTGAAAAAATGCCGCTTGA
>JASJFV010000248.1:0-11130 GCA_033791885.1 Gammaproteobacteria bacterium
AATGAACCCGTCCATTCCAGAATAGAAGAGGCGCTGGCACTGGCTGAGTACAAACTTCAGAAGCACCAGATGGCTAATTCAAATCTCCATCTCCACTAAGCACAAAACTACTGCCTTCCTATACACGAATTGAATATTTACTCTGAGAGATAAAAAAGCGGGGAAATATCGCCTGCCTCTAACAATTCTCCATAGTTAATGCCAGGTGACACATACAAGCACGGTTATTAAACGGCGAAATACAATGAAACTAATATAGATTAGCTACTTTTACTGCTCCATTTCAAAAGTACGATTAGTACCTGTGTCAATATCATAAAGCTCTATTTGTATCGAACTCCCAAATCCGAAAACTGAAGTTACCTCTGCAGTACGGTATTCTTCACGACTGTAATCGTAGTACCTGATTTCCTTGCCAGGAGTAGCACTACTGCGGCTGCTGATCATAATATTTGTTCCCTGTTCAGTATCCTGTCCATCCCATGCAAATGCCGACGTTACCAGAAACGGTAAAAAGACCACGACTATGACTTTCATTGCTATCCCCTCAATATAATGGCTACAGGATGACGGTTTATAGGTTCTGTTATGCTCGTCATTTGTTTTTATGCCGCTAAATTAAATGTAGCTAGTTTCTTATGCTTTACAATAATATAAAGAATGTTTAGATAGTTATTTTTTTTCGCCCTTAATAATCAATTAGTTGCGTGAAGCAATATTTTAAAATAGTGAAGAGATGACTCAGCCCATTCTCAGGTACAACTGTGATATTTTTTCATTTCATCAAGAATTTCTTATCAAGTTTATCCAAATTTCGAGTAAACACGACAGCATTAGAATCCGAAACGTCTACTAACCAGAATGATTCTGAGGAAATGCCAGGCGATCAATTATAACTTCTGATTTATAAATGCTATTAACCATGCTCACAGGCAGACATTCACCCTGTCGCCAGCGGGATACAGCAACAAGCTTATCCTTCCCGGTAATAATGAACAGCAATTGTCGACATTGACTCAATACCTCAGCACTCAGGCTGACTCGCCGTGCCGGTGGCTTTGGCGCATTATAAATTGGCAGCACGGCCTGTCCTGCCGGGTTCTGCTGCCCTGGGAACAAACTGGCGGTATGACCGTCTGAGCCCATCCCCAGCAACACCATATCGAAAGGCGGCACGCCCTTGATCAATGCGGCATACTGTATTGCTGCCACATCAGGACCAGATTCTGCAGGAATAGTGTAAATCTGCGAAGGGGGTATATTTACCTTACAGAACAGTGTTCTCTCAGCCATCACACTGTTTCGATCCGGATGATCAGGGGGCAGACACCTTTCATCTCCAAACCAGATATGCCAATGTTCCCAACCACATTGGGTTGCTGCCAGCATTTCATAGGTTCTGGCTGGTGTGCTGCCGCCAGCCAGAACAAGATGAAATTCACCACGCTCAGCAATCGCCAGCTTCGATGCCTGTACAATACGATCGCAGGCTGTGCTGGCAACTTCGCTAGCGTCTTCCTGAAGCGTCCATTGCATAATTATTGAGTACTTTCATCTCGCGTTTCATTTATTGATTTGTGTCCCTGTGATCATTGTAGAAAAGCCTGAACATTAATTGATGAATCCATTAAAATAACTGATATTTTTTCATACAGCTGATTTTTTTCATAATCAAATGCTCTGATTATATATATCCTGATTCTTTTAACTTCGGAGATCCAAATGAGTGACGCACTAAATTACCTGATTGCTTCCCGCCCAGATGCAGTATTGCCTTATTTCAAGATGCTTAAAGAAGCGGGCAAACACCTTGACACAAGAACTCGTGACCTGATTTCGGTAATCACCAAGGTTGATGCTCAAACAGAAGGCGGCTTTCGACAATACCTGACGAGAGCACTGCGCAATGGCGCCAGTGCCAATGAAGTCCTCGACGCCCTGTTCATGGCAATGCCAACGCTGGGTTTTGCCAAGATTGTCTGGGCAGCTGAAATACTACTGGACATGGATATTCCTGAATTTCATCCTGAGAACCTGGATGCTGTTCCAGAATGGCACACGATAGGACCTGTTGATGATTTTGCTTCCGGTGAAATCAGCTACCGTGAAAGTGGTGGCCGTAATCTCTATATTTATCGTGATGGAGATGAGTTTCGTGTATATGACAGTCGCTGCCCGCACCAGGTGACAAACATACCGCATCTTGCTCTGGAAGGAACTAAATTGACATGCCCTAAGCACCATTGGGTTTTTGAAGTCACGACCGGCGAATGCACTGAAGTCGGCAATCGGCCGTTAAATGAATTCAAGCATGAAGTTGAAAGTGGAACGTTAAAAGTTTTCTGGTGATGATTTAGTATATTTAATTACGTTTTACGTATTAGGTTTTACGTAACACCTAAATCGTAAAGCGTAAAACGAATCTCTTTTAAAGCTGTATACCGCCACTGCGCATCTTTTTCGCGGCCAGCCCCAACATGATCATTCCCCAGCCATTGAAAATCAGTTCGATGGCAACAAACATACCTATCACCCATAAACCTGACTCTGGCCAGTTATTCAGAATCATGATGCCAAGAACAATCGCCGCAATACCACTGATCAAGGTCCATATCCATCCATCAACCCCTCTCAGTTTAAATGCCATAATAATACGCACGATACCAACTGCAATTAAAGCCCAGGCTATAAAGAGTGTTAAAGTTGTCGATGCTAGCAGAGGATTCTTCACCATGATGATACCTACGGCGAGATAAAGCAGAGCAATAAGTATGCTTCCTATTAGCGACCAGCCTTTCTCTCTGAATGCATCAATTAGCTGAAAACCACCACCGATTAATATCAAAAAACCAAAGAACGTGACAGTCGTAAGCGTCATTGCAAACGTTGCCCCAAGACCAATAACCCCGAGAACCAGCAGCAGAATTCCTATAGCCAGTATCCAACCCCATTTTTTGCTTATCTGGTTCATTACTTCCGTTTCTAAACTCATTTTTAACTCCCTGAATAAATTTAATATGTAAGCAACAGATGCCTGTCACATAAATGTTTTGTAACTCATTATGACAACAGGTCCATAGTATGTCTCCATCGTGTTGCTGCCTTATCAAAGATAACTCTGCTCTCAGGCGGGCCCCAGCTGCCGGCAGAATAAGTATGTAGCAGTTTTATATCCTTTGACCAGGCATCAATCACAGGGTCGACAACTCGCCAGGCATATTCTACTTCATCGTTGCGTAAAAAGAGTGAACGATCACCGTTCAGTACGTCCAGCAACAGGTCCTCATAGGCATCGACCCGGGTGTCTCCTTCATCCAGCAAGGACGCGTTGAGACTTATCTGGCCTATTCTCATATCAAGCCCCGGTTCTTTAACAGTCACTTCCATACGTACACAATTACTCGGCTGTATACCCAGGATTAGCCAGTTCTGCTTAACATCTGTCTGACAAACATCTCTAAACAGCTGTTGAGGGGGATGACGGAAACAAATAGATATCATTGACTGGCGTTCTGCCATGCGCTTACCGGTACGCAGGTAAAAAGGTACGCCTCGCCAGCGCCAGTTATCTATATAAAGCTTGAGTGCGGCGAATGTTTCTGTATTACTGTTAGCAGGAACACCCTGTTCATCAAGGTATCCTCTGACTTCCTCACTGCCGATTACACCTGCAGCATACTGGGCACGATAGGCGCGGGTGGATAAATCCTCCTCAGTGATAGGCCGAATGGTCTTCAGTACTTTGACTTTCTCATCACGCAGATCTTCAGCATCCATTGAAGCAGGTGGCTCCATTGCAACCAGCGTCAACAGTTGAAGTAAATGGCTCTGTATCATGTCACGCATGGCGCCACTACCATCGTAATAAGCGGCACGCGTTCCTACACCTGCTGTTTCAGAATGTGTAATCTGCACATGATCGACATAATTACGATTCCACAGGGGTTCCAGCATGGTATTGGCAAAACGGAAAACATTGACGTTTTGTACAGTTCCCTTGCCCAGGTAATGATCAATACGAAAGATCTGCTGCTCCTGCAAATGCCGACTGATCCCAGCCTGAAGCACTCGTGCACTGTTTAAGTCGTAGCCAAATGGTTTTTCAATAACAACACGACGCCAGCCACCCGCTTCCTGTAACAGTCCACTTTCTCCAAGCCCGTCAATCACCAGTCCAAACTCTGCTGGCCTGATCGCCATATAGAAAGCAATATTTCCGGATATCTTTCCAGATGAAATAGCTGATTCCAGGTAATGCTTTAAAGATGGCCATATATCAGGCTGATTGTAATCTACCAGGTAATAATCAAGTCGTTCAGAGAAGCGTTGAAAAATATCACTATCAAACCGTTCACCTGTGCTTGACTCAACCCATTCATGTACTTCATCAATTAATCTTCTTTTATCCCAGTCACGACGCCCGGTAGCCAGGATTTTCGTCTCAGGATTGAGCTGGCCCGCTTTGTCCAGTAAATACAATGCCGGCATCAACTTGATTTTTGACAGGTTGCCAGTAGCTCCAAAAATTACCAGCGTCGCTTTTTCACGCTTTATATTGTTCACACTTCAAACCTCATATCTGCCGGACGACACGTCACCCCCTTCACCTGTCCAGTCTGTATGAAAGAACTCTCCACGAGGACGGTCAACACGCTCATAGCTGTGGGCACCGAAATAATCTCGCTGTGCCTGCAACAGATTAGACGGTAATTGCCCTCGACGATAACCATCAAAAAATGCAAGTGCCGATGACATCGCTGGCAAAGGAATAGCTAGTTTAATACCCAGTGTCACGGCTTCTCTCCATCCTGCTTCAGATATTTTCATCTCACTAATAAAGAACTTATCGAGTAACAGGTTATCCAACGCCTTATTTTCATCATAAGCCTGCCTTATATTGCCCAGAAAACGACTTCGAATGATGCAGCCACCACGCCACATCAATGCAATATCGCCAAAATTCAAATGCCAGTCATATTCAATTGCTGCATCACGCATCAGCATGTAGCCCTGTGCATAGGAAATGATTTTCGATGCATACAACGCATCATGAATAAATTGAAGTACCAGTTCTCTGTCTCCTTCAAAGACTGCATGCGAGCTCGAAAGCAAGGTATCAGCACGCACACGCTCCTCCTTGATAGCAGACAGACAACGTGCAAATACAGCTTCACCGATCAGGGTCAAAGGAACCCCGAGATCAAGCGCGCTTATCCCAGTCCATTTTCCTGTCCCTTTCTGTCCAGCTGCGTCAAGGACACTGTCAATCATCGGCTTACCATCGTCATCTTGAAAGGCGAGTATATTCGCAGTGATTTCTATCAGGTATGAATCCAGCACCCCTTCATTCCATGTAGCAAAGGTTTTCTGAATTTCATCTACACTCATATCAAGACCGGAACGCATCAGGTGATAGGCTTCTGCAATTAACTGCATATCACCATATTCAATACCGTTATGAACCATTTTTACATAGTGACCCGAGCCCCCTGGTCCAATCCACTGGCAACAGGGCTCTCCATCAACTTTTGCTGATATGGACTGCAATATCTCTTTAACTGCCGGCCAGGCATCATGGTCCCCACCAGGCATGATAGATGGCCCATGCCGCGCACCTTCTTCTCCACCCGATATACCTGCACCAATGAAATGAATACCATCGCTTAACAGTTCCGTGTATCGGCGGTTAGTATCTGTAAAATGGGAGTTTCCACCGTCGATGATGATATCTCCCTTGTCCAGCAGCGGTAACAATCGCGCGATCATGACATCTACAGGTTTACCCGCCCTAATCATTATGATGAGCTTCCTTGGCTTAGCCAGAGATGACACAAAGCCCTCGAGTGAACCATGGCCGGTGATATCTGTTGAACTTGCAGGCCCTTCTAAAAAGCCAACAAGCTTGCTTGCCGTGCGATTGTGTACCGATACTGTAAAACCATGATCACATATATTCAGGGCAAGGTTTTGCCCCATAACGGCGAGGCCGATAAGACCAATATCTGCTTGCGGCATACTTCTTCTCCAGTTAGATACTCATTCCATCTACGATATTCATACAAGATACTATCTGAGTTTATAAGTTCAAACATGATAACAATGTTAAAATCTAACACGAACCATTGCTTTATTATTTCTATCAGTAAAAATATTGATTAAAATCATAGCGCAAGTGATTGAATGTGTGAGATTATTTGAACGAAATCACCGAAAACTATATCGGACGAACTAAACCTGGGCTTCTCAGATGAAAAACAAAACTACATCACTCTTCTTTCTAGCCACTCTCTTAGCTTCAAGTACTGGCTGGGCCACTGCACCACTACTCGGCGAATGGGAATTATTGTTTAACAATGATGACGGTCGAGCCGTTGCCCTTGATGTCTATCATGAAACGCCCGTTGTTCTTGATGCAAAGGGACACATGTATTTTGTCAACAAGGAAATAGGGAAAGAGTCCAGCGGTGAATGGTTTGGTGAAGTCTATGAAAGCTGGCAGAGAGTCCCTGGTGGCGGTGAGGCAAAGGATATCAGTATTGACGGCGATGGCGTACCCTGGGTTGTCAGCATTAACACCAATAAAATATATCACCTGGATGGCCCGATAGAAGGTGACTTCTCAGCCGACGACACACATCATAGCTGGTTAGAATATCCGGGTAATGCTAAAGCAAAGCGCATCTCCGTCTCCAAGACTGATGGAACACCATACATAATTGGCGCAATCAGTGGCCGTGTATTCCAGGGCACTGGTGCAGGCTGGACTGCTCTTTCAGTCAAGCAGCTTGACAGCCAGGGGCAAGACCTCGGCACAGCATTAAATGCGCTTGATATTTTCGCTGAAGCCTATAATACGGGTGACAGTGAGAGCCCCGATTTTCGCAATCTTGTCTTCGCCATCAACCAGGATAAAAGAGTGTTTCTTTTTGTCCCTGAGCAGGATGCCTGGCTGGAGTTACCGGGCAATGCCAGGGCTACATCAGTGGTAGCTTCTGGAAAACTGGTTTACATCATCGGCGAAGATGGTAAATTCTATGGCCTCGACCTTACGAGTGACAAGCAATGGGTTCCAGCAGGATCAGGAACTGGCAAAGATCTGGCCTTCAGCCAGGTGGATATTTTCCAGCCATTTGCCAGTCAGAATGGACAAAGGACACCCTCATCGAGTCATCGCCACGTCTGGACTATTGGTGATGATGGCAAGATACACAGAGCTTTTGTCGCCTATTAGGCCCTGAGGTCAGATAAAAACAGCATGGTTAATGCCAGTCATGAAACACCGGATAGAACAAGATAATAGATCTCTTTTGCTATTCTCCTATCAGAGATAACATTCAAAATGGCATTTGTATTCACGCTAATTCATAAAGACTAAGGTGATAACCTCTCTTGCCCAGGTGTTATCGGACTGATACTTTAAAAGTGACACATCTGATATACGTGCGGCTATTGCCAGTTAAGCGCTCGAATAGTTGTCAGATTAGAAAGATAAAATCACCTGGCTAGAAAAAAATCCCTTTTTTCTCTATCGGCATACGTCAGCTCGGTACTTCTGAAAACGCATAGGTATGAATAAACAGGTTTTCATGCTCCTGTAATTATAAAATGCCAATTTACTTTAAAACCCCGTCAAAGTATTGGCACATTGTGTCAAGTTAATCTTTAATTTTTACGGTATAGTCTTCGCCGTTAATGCATTGCATTAGTAAACAGAACACAAGTAAATAGCATGAAAAAAGGCAATATTGACTCTATGTGCTAGAATAGAAGAGTTTGTATGAAAATTTAGTCAAACTGAATATCAGGAATCATGAATGATACGTCGACGCGGATTTAAAACATCACTTTTTATTGTTACCACCATCGTAGCCGGCGCGCTGCTTGCTTCTGGCTGCGTATCTGTGCCCGAACAAACACGAATCGTCAATAAGGGAATCGATGAGGACCGCTCTGTAACTGAAAACAGTTGTGACATCAGCCAGGCTCAGCTTTACTCGGATAAAAATCGCAAAAGCGCTAATCAGCTTGATTCCAATAACATCACAGTGCTGAACTGGAATATCTACAAAGGAGAAGAAAAGAACTGGGCTGCCGATTTTCGCGAGCTAAGCGATGGCAAGGACCTGGTAATTATTCAGGAAGCACGGCTGAATACTGAGGTTAAAGAAACACTGAAACAGCAAAGCATACACTGGACACTTAACACTGGCTTTATCGTTAATGATGAAGCTACCGGCGTACTCACCGGCTCCAGGGTTAAACCAGTTTCAAGTTGCGGCCTGAGGACTACCGAGCCTTTTCTGCGCCTGCCTAAAACAGTTCTGGTGAATAAATATGAACTGTCAGGTACCGATGAAAAACTGCTGGTAGCCAATATTCATAGCATCAACTTTACCCTTGGTACCGAAGTTTATGGCGAGCAGATTAATGCACTAAAGGCAGCCATAGCCGATCACCGCGGCCCTGTTATTGTTGCAGGTGACTTCAATAGCTGGAGCGATAGCAGAAAAGTAATCGTCAACACCATGGTGGATGATCTTTCGCTAAAGGCAGTTACCTATAAGAGCAAAAACAGGGTCACCATCTTCGGCAATGAAATAGATCATGTTTTCTACCGCGGCCTGCAGACAGTCTCCAGTGAAGCACAGCAAGTGACCTCATCTGACCACAATCCGATCAAGGTAACCTTCCGTAAATTACCTGCTGAAGAAAGGCTAGCCAGGAATGTCTACTGATAGCTTAATCGCGAATGGCAAGCCTGTGGCATCCCACCAGGCTTGCTTGCAGTAGAAATTACGGTTCACGGAATCAAATAAGGTAAAACGTAACACCTGTTTCAATAGCCTTCCCTGCTTATTTTTATTTACCTGTTCTGGTATCTATTGAGATCAAATATTCCAGATCTGGAAGGTTTTTCCTGGCGATATTTGGCCTGGAACCAGTCTGCTATTTTCCAGAACTCCTGATTGGTTCTTCTTACCCCGTAGACACTGACAAAGCGTTCGTAATCTTGCCTATTTTGTAAGGAGGCATAGTGCTCTGTGAATTTCTCGATGTCATTAATATCTACCTGGAAAAAGAAATTAGGATAGGAGCCTTCCAGCCAGTCAACAACCGTCAATGTATCATTGCTGAAATCCCTGTTCTTGCTATCCTCTTCATCACTAAACATCGAGGTGACGTTTTTGTAGGCCTTGTTGCGGATGATAGTATAAGAAAGATCGTTTTCAGGTTTGCCCTCTTTCATTACGCGGACAAAAGCAAGATCTGGAAAAGCCGCAAGAGTAATACCATTGATCTCAGCAATCTTCTGCATCGCTACATCAGCACGCTTTTTATTACTGCCTTTGTTATCCCTGCAACTGGGTTGGTTGCAACGATTAATATCATCATTGCGCGCTAACACTGGCGCCAGTTTTTTCTCTATGTGCTGGAAAAGTTCACGCTGTACATCATCTGTTTTATATCCGGTAACAACATCTACTTTCATCCAGCCGTCAACTTCACCAAGAGCATCTTCTTCTCCTTCACGCATTCCTGCATACCATTTGTCGCGTATCTCCTGTCGATGACTGCTTGGTAGCAGTGCAAGATACATATCTTCACCTTCCATGCGCAGAAAATCCATATACAGTCTTGTATTTAGCTGGTGTTTCAAATTGCCGAACACATTGAAACCGGCAACCAGTAAATAATGGATTCTTTCAAAGGTAGGGTAATCAAGAACCCAGGCAGTTTCCGGGTAGTCACCGGTAAAACCATAATCGACCGAGGCTGAATCATAGTGCCTGAAGATTGTTAGTGCAGCATTGGGATTATTACCTTCACCGTCCCATAAGAAGTTCATCGCATCCTTGATATCATATTGATTCATGGCTTCAAAATATTTGAACCTTTTCGCCACATACTGCTGTTCAAGCTTGAGATATTTCTTCCACGAAGTAAACAGCTTGATGTTTCCCTCCTTGGCTGATGGGATTCTCAGGTAATCCGACATTTCAAGAAGATCCTGTGGATTCTTTAACATGCCGTCTTTTTCGGGATCAATGAAGACTACCCAGAAATGATCTTCGATGACGTTCAATGCAATCATCCCGCGACAGACAGGTCCCTTGATAAAGCCTTCGATAAAATAACGTGAATCATCCAGCAAAAACTGGTAGCGCGACTGCGGGGGGATCACGGCATAGGCTTTAAAAGGGTTAGCAGCGACCACAGGGTCCCAGGACGGTAATTCTGTGACCTGGTAATCCGGCTTGATGAACAGATCCTTGATGCGTTTCATACGCTGGTCAGAAAGCTCATAGACTACATGACTCTTCGCAACTATATCCGCCGGGTAACGCTTCAGGCGATAAAAAAACCTGCTGCCTGGGTCGCCATAAGGGCGTACCGTTGGAATCTCATTAATCTCCTGGCCTGACGGTGTCGTGGACCGAACCAGGCGGTAAAACTCGCGCTCACCTGTACCTTTAAAATGTAGATGACCGAGGAATAAATGCTCATAAAGGTAACGGCTAACCAGCTGCTGCTTCAGGTCCGGTTCATTAAGAAAAGACTCCCACTTGCTAATCAGTTTTGAAGCAGTTGCAGAGGGTTTCTTGTCAGCAGGTACTGGCGCCCCCTGGGCTAGCCATTGCACCAGAATGTTGTACTCCTTCTCATCCAGGTTTGGCATCGCAAATGGCATGCCCTGCTGGGGAAATTTTTTCTGGTACTTGTCGAATTCCTCTAATGTCGGGCAGGTTTGTTTTCGACCCAGAGATAAATCTATCCTGTCTGGTATCATGCCGACTCTCGGTTGCGGTGCAATCTGTTTCATCCTCAACATGCGATACAACACGGATTGACTAAGGTTTGCCGCCGGGTCGTTGTCACTTTCGTTAATTACCGTGTGGAAATTCTTCTGCCGCCATTCCTCTGTTGTCTCGGCATCAATACCAAGTCGTGTAGGCGCCATGGTACCGAAGCGTGCACCATTATAAACCAGCTCCTTGCTGCCGCCTCTCTGGATGCCTGCAGGTGATGACAGCTTTAGCTGACAGGGGGCATCGTAGCAGCCGTGACACACCACGCAACGGTTCTGTAGTACAGGCTTGACGCTATCTTCATAGGAAATAGTCTCCTCAG
>JASJFV010000249.1:0-8920 GCA_033791885.1 Gammaproteobacteria bacterium
GCCCCCTGATAAGGTCATTATAACTATAGAGCGATTCATTTGTGGTCTGAAATATGTGTGTTGATCTGCTGTTTGAAGAGAGCTTTCTGCTAAAACAGTTTTTTTTTCTCGTATGACAATTTCATCTGTAGTGCACATTACAATATTAAACTGGCATAGTATCAGCGCGTAAAAAACTGCTGCATCATTTTGCCGTAGCTACCCTGTGAATACATTACCAGTTCGCAAACATCCCTGGCTGCACCAGCTCCGCCTTGATTCGGAGTCGTCCAGTGAGCGTGCTGTTTAACCAGCTTATGTCCTTCTGGAACAGTGATGGCGAGGCCAACGTCGAGCATGATAGGTAAATCAACAACATCATCACCTACAAAGGCAACCTCAGCAGGGGATAGGTCGAGAGTGTCGCAGAGCTCCTGGTAGGCTGGAAATTTTTCTTTACGGCCCTGATAGAGGTGCTGAATGTTCAGGTCCCTGGCGCGGTGCTCAACCAGACTGGATTGACGAGCCGTAATGATTCCCACCTTCACACCAGATTGCTGCAACAGGTTCATGCCCAGGCCATCGCGGGAATGAAAACTTTTTCCTTCATGACCACTGTCACTGAAAAAGAGGCGGCCATCGGTGAGTACCCCGTCTACATCGAACAGTACCAGGCGAATTTGACTCGCCAGACTGAGCACTTCATCCGGGATTAGAAAATCAGGTGTCACTATGTCAGTTTTCATACTAATCCTGCCCGCAACAGGTCGTGCATGTTCAGCGCACCTACCGGTACATGGTTTTCATCCACCGCTAGTATGCTGTTAATTGAGAGTCGCTGCATTATATTGACAACATCAGCTGCCAGGCAGTCATCGGTGGTGACGGTAGGGTCTGCAGTCATAACATCGGCTACTTTCACTGAATAAAAGTCAACGCCCTTGTTTAGTGTTCGACGCAGGTCACCATCGGTGAAAATACCAGTCAGTTTGCCGCTGTCATCGATGACCCCTGTCATACCTAGACCTTTGCTGCTCATCTCAAGTAAAGCCAGTTGCAGGCTGTCATTGATATTGACCAGGGGTATGCTGCTGCCACTTTGCATGATATCACTGACGTACAGGAGCAGGCGCTTGCCAAGGGCGCCGCCGGGGTGTGAGCGTGCAAAATCATTGGCAGTAAAATTGCGTGCCTTGAGCAGTGCAACGGCAAGTGCATCACCCATTGCCAGGGCAGCCGTAGTGCTGGCAGTTGGTGCCAGATTATGAGGGCAGGCCTCTTTTTCAACCCCGACATCAAGACAGTAGTCTGATTGAGTACATAAAGGACTATCGCTGCTCCCCGTCATTGAAACCAGGGGAACAGAAAGGCGTTTGATCATCGGCAGGATGGAGAGTATTTCAGGTGTGTGTCCCGAGTTGGAAATGGCGATTACCAGGTCATCAGGTGTAATCATGCCGAGATCGCCATGACTGGCTTCACCCGGATGGACAAAAAAAGATGGTGTCCCAGTGCTGGCAAGAGTGGCTGCAATCTTACTGCCTATATGGCCTGACTTACCCATCCCTACTACCACTACACGTCCCTTGCAGGAAAGAATAGCCCGGCAGGCCCCGGCAAAGTTATCCGCAAGCCGGTCAGACAGTGCGGCTACAGCCTCAGCTTCAAGCTGCAGCACTTTCCTGCCTTCACGTGTTAGTTCGTCGTCGGTCATTATTTTGTTAGTGTCGAGCGTCAAGATTCAAGTGTCAAGCAAAGCTTTTGGCTGCTAACGAAGTGTATCTGTCTAGTCTTCACGTAAGTTGGCGTTTTTCTATTTATGGCTTTCAACTTTGATACCTTGCTACGCTGCCTGAATCCCGAGTACGATAAGGTAGGTGATATAAAGTGACAATAGAAAAAAGCCTGATTTTCGCGACAGGGACGGTTTCCCCTTATGACTGTAGAGAAGGATATAGAGTAGTATCGCGATAGCCATCATTACCGGCAAATCCCGGTACAGCACTTCTGAGCCGACAATCGCCGGGTTTATGATGGCGGGCAATCCAATTACCCCCAGGGAATTGAAAATATTTGACCCCAGCACATTACCGATGGCGATATCATTCTCGCCTTTCATCACACTGGCAATTGATGCGGCAACCTCGGGCAGACTGGTACCAATGGCAACCACAGTAAGGCCTATGATCAGGTCACTGATGCCGAGTGAGGTCGCAATTGTGGTCGCACCCCAAACGAGTAATCTTGAGCTGGCGACAAGTAAAATGCCGCCTGCCAACAGCCAGAATACGGCCCTTGCGACGGGCATGATTTCATCGAGCGCGAGTTCGGATTCAAACTCTGTCTCCAGTGGGTCATCAATTGTGTCTGGTGCATTTCGCCCTTCCCGGATTCCGGTGAAAACTGTCCAGGCAAGCACACCTAATAAACTGGCAAACAGAATGATACCTTCCAGCAGTCCGAGCTGGCCATCGATGAGAACGACAAAAACCATCGCCATGGCAGCCAGCATTAGCGGGTATTCGCGTTTCAGAATTGATGAAGCAACCGTTAACGGAGCGATGATAGCGGTGATGCCGAGAACCAGGCCGATATTGGCAATGTTTGATCCAATGGCATTGCCGACAGCCAGGTTGGTTTTATCGCTGAGTGCCGCAATGGCTGAAACAACCAGTTCAGGTGCGGAGGTACCGAAACCTACAATGGTCAGCCCAACTATCAGCGGTGAAATACCGAGATGGCGTGCAAGTGCAGCAGCACCATTGACAAAACGGTCCGCGCTCCAGGCTAGTATTATAAAACCAATGAGTATTGCCAGAATAGCTTGTAACATCAGGGTGTAGGTTCTCCCACTGGTGAATGAGCCTGTGCTCTCTTCACGCGTATATAATTAGCTGCGACTAATACAGGTCGACTATTCGCTATATAACTCAAAAGCCAGTTACTAGGTGCGGTTTGCAGCTTGATTCTATATGTTTTATGTCGCAATCTAGTTCGCCCAGAATAGTTAAGCGGCTCATGAGATATTACATCTGAGCCAGCACTTTTGCTGCGCGATTGTAACAGAGGTTGAAATGGATGAGTGACGAGTATTTGATGACTGGCAGTTTTAGCCTTGATGTCGACCGGTGGCAAGGCAGCTTCTATGATGATGATCTGCCATCAGACTGGCGCGCAGCCAGTTATAGCACACAGTTAAGAAGTGTCTTGCTGCCACAGTCAGAATGGCGCAGAGCAGTAAAAGATAACTGGATTGATGAGGTAGATGATGCGTTTCGTTTCGTTCTTTATTGTAGCCTGCCGCCAGGCGGTATGGAGCAGCGCAAGGTGATCGCTGAACTGGCCAGTATCCCAGTCAGGTTCTCTGACCAGGTAGCAGGCCTGGTGGTGGAATTTGACTCTGCAACTAAAGAAAGCATATTAGTAAGCTTAGCTGGTCGACTGAGAGAACTGTTCCCTCTTTGCCTCGACGCAGGCAAGGTTGATTATTCTGCAACAGGACTGGATGGTTTTTGCCAAAAGCAGGATTTGTCCTGTGTCTGGTATCCTGCGTCACAGGCTGAACCATTGCCAACGGGAGATTTTCTCGTTGCCCTGATAGATGATGAAAAACTGCCGCAGCAAAGAGAAATTGTAGAGAAGATAGATAAATGGACGGCAGGGCAGCGTAGGGCAGGCCTGTTTAACACAAATATGAACGATGCTCCGCTGCGAGCAGAGGAAACGCGCATACTCGCAGAGCTGATGGGCGTATGAAAATAAAAGCTTCATGCGTTACGTTTTTGATATACGTAACCGATATTTTTAAAACTTGAAACTTGAAACTTGAAACTTGAAACTTGAATTCTGAAACTGAAAACATCGTAGTCCTGACTGACATAGTCCTGAAGCGTGCAGGTAAGCCTGTACTGAATGGCCTGAGCATGTCCGTCCCACGTAATAGTGTGACCGCGGTCATTGGATCCAGTGGTGTCGGTAAAACAACCTTGCTCGAGTTGATTGGCGGACGCCTTAAGCCGGATGCGGGATATCTGCTGGTTGATGGGCTCTCCGTTCCTGACCTCGGTCGGCAGGCACTTTTTGCCATGCGCAAGAGGTTGGGTATGCTTTTTCAAACGGGTGCCTTGCTCAATGATCTGGACGTCTATGAGAATATCGCCTTCCCACTGCGAGAACATACGCGATTGCCAGAAACGGTTTTACGTCAGCTGGTTTTAATGAAGCTGGAACTGGTTGGACTGCGAGGCGCAAGGCGGATGATGCCTGCGGAACTTTCTGGTGGCATGACTCGTCGCGTGGCACTGGCACGCGCTATCGTAATGGATCCTGTGATGGTTATGTACGATGAGCCATTCACCGGCCTCGATCCGATATCGAAAGCAATCATCGTTAAACTTATCAGGCAGTTGAATGATATCCTGGGAATGACATCTGTCGTCGTAACCCATGATGTAAACGAGGCGATGCAAATCGCAGATTTTATCTATATGCTAGGTCAGGGCAAGGTGATCGCCAGCGGCACACCTGATGAAATGAAAAACTCAAAACGCCATGATGTCAGTCAGTTTTTACAGGGCCAGGCCGACGGCCCGGTCCCTTTTCATTATCCTGCTGAAGAATATTTCACTGATTTACTTGATCAGCCCTCAAATAAGGCTGAAGCCGAATGATCAGCCTGTTGCGTAGTACCGGCGCACTGAGTTTGTCCGTATTTGCCGCTACCGGCCGTGCCTGTATATTGCTGATACAGATGTTGTTTACTCTTCCTCTGGCGATCAGGCGCTATGAGCTTTTACTTGAGCAGCTATACCGGGTTGGAGTTTTAACATTACCTATCATTATTGTTGCTGCACTCTTTGTCGGTATGGTACTTGCGCTACAGGGCTATAACACTCTGGTCGATTTTGGTGCAGAATCATCATTGGGCTTACTGGTTGCTTTGTCACTAACACGGGAACTTGGTCCGGTACTTGCCGGTCTACTCTTTGCAGGTCGTGCTGGTGCGGCACTAACGGCTGAAATTGGTCTTATGAAGGCGACTGAGCAACTGGCCGGGATGGAAATGATGGCTGTGGATCCGCTATGGAGAGTGTTATTGCCGAGGTTCCTCGCGGGTGTAATATCCGTCCCCCTGCTGGCAGTCCTGTTTACTGCTGTAGGTATACTTGGTGGCTATTTGCTGGGTGTTGATGTTCTGGGTGTAGATCAGGGTGTTTTCTGGTCCGCCATGCAGCAGGGAGTCGATTTTCATCAGGATGTGATGAATGGCCTGTTGAAAAGCCTGGTTTTTGGTGTATTGATCAGCCTGATTGCGGTATTTATGGGTTATGATGCCAGCCCTACACCGGCCGGAGTAAGCACGGCAACGACTCTGACAGTTGTCCTGTCTTCACTTGTCGTGCTGGCGATGGACTTTAGTCTCACATCTATGATGTTCCAGTAAGCTATATGATGGGGAATAGATGCAGGCTTTTTGGTGTAGATTGTTAATGTTTGTATGAATAAATGGGCTGCTTAAGGATAAGTTAAGAAAATGCAGAGACAATTGATAGAGGTCATCGTTGGTCTGTTTGTGATTGCCGGAGTGGTTGCGTTATTATTTCTCTCGCTGAAAGTTAGCAATTTAAATTCTGCGATAGTCACCGACCCTTACCAGGTTAGTGCACGATTTGACAATATAGGCAGCCTGAAAGTCAGGGCACCGGTCTCCATGGCTGGAGTTAAAATAGGCCGGGTAAAAGAAATTAAGCTGGATTCTGATTCATACCAGGCACAGGTGGTGATGGAGATATCCGGTGAATATACGAAGTTACCGGTTGATAGCAGTGCCTCGATTAACACACAGGGTTTGCTGGGAGAGCAGTTTGTATCCCTGGAGCCGGGAGGACAGCAAAAGTTTCTTATTAACGGTGATCGATTAAGACTAACCCAGTCAGCCGTGGTGCTGGAAAACCTGATTGGTCAGTTATTGTTTAGTAATTCCCAAGGAGCAAAAGAATGATAAAAAAAATGCTTTTCATCTGCCTGTTATTATTTGGCACTACTGGCGCACACGCCTATGCCATGGAACCGGATGAATTAATTCAAAAGACCACAGAACAACTGCTAAATGAATTTACAATAAATCGCGCTAACTATGAGGCAGACCTGAACAGCCTTTATTTAATGGTCAACAGGATTGCCATTCCGCATTTCGATTTTGAGCGGATGACGGAAATAGTACTCGGTAAGCATTATGGCAATGCAACGGATGAACAAAGGTATCAATTTACCGAGGAATTCCAAACCCTTTTGGTGAGAACCTATTCGCAGGCGCTGTTCCAGTACTCGGATGAAAAGATCAGTTATATTCCGGCAGTACCCTTCCGGGATGGAATGATGGTCAGGGAAGAGATCGAGGTGGGTGCGGCAGTTCCTGTCAGGCTCGATTACTTTCTGTCCAAAAAAGACAGTGCCTGGAAGGTTTACGATGTCCGTATCGACGGTATCAGCCTGGTGACGACATTTCGTAATTCCTACAATATCACCATCAGTCGAAAAGGATTACCGGTACTCATTGCCGATCTGCAGAAAAAGAACAGTACGCAGACTGTTGAATGAAGCCACTTTTGTTATGTGCACAGGGCCGTTGCCAGCTCTCCGGCACGGCTGTTTTCAGCCAGCTTGATGAACTGTCTAAAAAACTATTGATCGAAGCCCGTAAAGCAGAGGACCTGGTGCTGGATTTAAAACAGGTTTCTGACTGTGACAGTGCTTTTGTTGCATTGTTGACAGCCTGTCTGCAAATAAAATCGCAACAACAAAAATCACTTTCACTAGCCAATAGCCCACGAAAACTGCTAGCTATGCTTGAAGTTTACCGCCTGCAAGAGAGTGGCTTGCGAATTAGCTGAGTGTAGTTTTCGGTTACACTGTTTAATAAACACCGAACATCCCAATAAACTACCTGCCTTTCCCTCATCATTTCTGGTGAATTGGCGCTAATAAAAGATGCTATATTTGCGCTCGCTGTTGAAGAATGTTCAGACTAGCAATCCACACACCGGGGGTGTTGTTGTGTTTTCCCTGGTTCCTGAAGCCAATGGAATGCAACCGCTGGCGGGTTCAGTTTTAAGCCCTCTACTGTGAAACTAACTACATACTTAAGGAAAAAATATTCAAAATGGTGACACCAGAAGACATAAAAGGCTGGATTGAGCAGGGGATTCCTGATTGCAGGGTTGAAATAAAAGGAGATGGACAGCATTTCTATGCTGTTATCGTTAGTCCTGAGTTTGCAGGGCAAAACAGGGTGCAACAGCACCAATTGGTCTATCAGGTATTAGGTGATCGCATGAAGGCGGAAATTCACGCTCTTTCTATGCAGACCATGACGCCTGAAGAATATGCTGCCCGTGATGGAGCAGCTTGATAAATTCAACCCGGCAAGACCGGATTTAAGAGGGTAAGAATAGATGGACGCACAGGATAAAATTAAGGCGCAACTGGAAGAAAACGACGTTATGCTTTACATGAAAGGCAGTACCACGTTTCCACAATGCGGTTTTTCCGGCAAGGCTATAGAGATTTTAAAGGCCTGCGGGGCGAAATTCGATACCGTGGACGTATTATCTAATCCGGATATACGTGAAGGCATCAAGCAATACTCAAACTGGCCTACTATTCCTCAGCTTTACATCAAGGGTGAATTCGTCGGTGGAAGCGATATTATGATGGAAATGTACCAGAACGGTGAATTGCAGGAAAAAATTCAAGCACTATAAAAGAATTACCCCTCCGTTTTTTTAGATTCCCCGGAGTTTGATTACACAACCTGCTGTGCAAACCTCCGGGTCACAAACTCTTTAAGGCAATCTAAGGACACACATCTTCTGTGCCTGTGAGATGTCGCCACTGGCACGTTAATGAGCGTCTGAAGGCTGGTTTATTTGCTGACTCTCAGCGTCAGGATGTTTATACTGTGTAGCTGGCTTTCTTTTTTCTTGCATGGTTCTAACATTTAATGGATAAACTTATTATTATCGGTGGCCGAACACTGAGTGGCGACGTACGCATCTCAGGGGCCAAAAATGCGGCATTGCCGGTGCTTATGGCAGCCTTATTGACTAAAGAGTCTCTGCACGTTCGAAACGTCCCTCATTTACATGACATCACGACGACTATGGAGCTGCTGGGGCGCATGGGCGTCAGCCTTGAAATTGATGAGAAGCTGAATATCACCGCTAACAGCGGCAGTCTGACTTCAGTTGTCGCTCCCTACGATCTGGTTAAGACCATGCGAGCCTCGATCCTGGTACTGGGTCCACTGCTGGCACATTTTGGTAAAGCAGAAGTCTCGCTGCCGGGTGGCTGCGCTATCGGCTCACGGCCAGTGAATCTGCATATCAGTGGATTAAGAGAAATGGGAGCGGACATTCGCATTGAAGACGGGTATATCAAGGCCAGCGCAGACCGTTTACGCGGTGCGCGAATTTTCATGGATGTGGTCTCTGTTACCGGTACTGAAAACCTCCTTATGGCCGCCACGCTGGCAGACGGAACAACAATTATTGAAAATGCAGCACGTGAGCCTGAAGTGGTAGACCTGGCAAACTGCCTCATCAGCATGGGTGCGAAGATCACCGGCGCAGGTACCGATGAAATTGTGATTGAAGGAGTAGAAGAGCTGCACGGTGCAGAACATTCGGTAATACCCGACCGTATAGAAACAGGCACCTACCTGGTTGCAGCCGCGATCACAGGCGGGGATATAACAGTCCGTGACACTGTGCCACACCTGCTTGATGCGGTACTGGAGAAACTACGCCAGGCCGGTGCAGAAATTGAGGTGGGTGAAGACTGGATCAGGTTGCAGACGCATGGCAAAAGAATGAAAGCAGTAAATATACGTACTGCGCCATATCCTGCTTTCCCTACAGACATGCAGGCACAGTTTATGGTG
>JASJFV010000250.1:0-10690 GCA_033791885.1 Gammaproteobacteria bacterium
TACAGCAGCATGCAATAAACCGAGTGTTTATTGCACTGCATGGTCGCTGGGGCGAAGACGGTGTTATTCAGGGTGCGCTGGAAGTGCTCGGCATCCCGTATACCGGCAGTGGCGTACTCGGTTCTGCCATAGCTATGGAAAAAGGGCGCTGTAAATTAATGTGGGTTGGCGCAGGTCTGCCGACGCCTGAGTTCATGCTGCTTGGGAATGAGCAGGACATCGACCGGGCTGAAACAGCGATCGGCTTTCCGATGGCGATCAAACCATCACGTGAAGGTTCAAGCCTCGGTGTCAGTAAGGCTAATAACCGGGGTGAGCTTGTTAAATGCTGGCACGCAGCCAAAAAACTGGACGACATCGTGCTAGCAGAAAAATGGATAACGGGGACCGAGCTTACCGTTGCGGTACTGAATAGCACCGCGTTGCCTGTAATACGGCTCCAGGCGAACGGGGAGTTCTACGATTTCGATGCGAAATACATCAGTGACGAGACAGCTTACGTCTGTCCATGTGGATTGCCGGCTGAACTTGAGAAAGAGGTGCAGGACCTCGCAGTAAATGCTTTTGACGTTGCCTCATGCCATGGCTGGGGCAGGGTGGATATTATGCTGGATGAAGATCATAGGCCTTATTTGCTGGAAGTAAATACTGTGCCCGGCATGACTTCTCATTCCCTGGTGCCAATGGCGGCAAAACAATCTGGGCTCGAATTCAATCAACTGGTATTGCGTATTCTGGAGACAGCAGATGAGTAATTCTGATCATCTGCGTGAGCCTCTCGGCAAGTATCAAGCAGGCAGTCTGCTAAGCAGTATGTTGCTACTCGTATCATTCTTAATCGGTTTATTATTGTTTGCCGATTATGTTCTCCAACCTGACCGTTTCCCTGTTTCACGAATAAGTTTTATCGGTGAATTCAGGCATGTTGAAAAATCATCCTTGCAGGAAAAGGTTACTCCATACATCGGAAATAATTTCTTTGCCATTGACCTGCAGGATATGGAGACTTCGCTGCGCGATATTGACTGGGTGTCTGATGTATCGGTGAGACGGCGCTGGCCAGATGCATTACAGGTTAGTGTAAAAGAAGAGCGTTTAATTGCAGCATGGAACAGAACACATTGGGTGACCAGTGATGCTGCAGTAGTGGAAATACCCAATTTAAAAATGAAAGGCCTGCCACGCTGGTCTGGGCCTGACGGGACACAGGTCCTGGTTCAGCTCAGGTACCACCAGTTTTCAAATTTATTGGCAGATGTTGGCATGCAGCTGGATGAAGTCACTTATTCCCAGCGAGGAGCATGGCAGCTTATTGCACACAACAACACAAGAAATGAGCTGGTGAGTATCCGCCTCGGGCGACGTGATATGACAGATCGCCTGTATCGTTTTGCACGTGCCTATGGGCAGACTCTGGGCAAGCTTGAGCAGCGCCTGGTTTCCGTTGATCTGCGTTATCCGAATGGTTTCGCAGTGAAATGGGACAGCATTGAAGAAAGGGAGCCGGTCAGTGCCGGATAATGAGAAATGGTAATAAGTAGATGGTAAAGAAGAACGAAAGCAATCTAATAGTGGGACTGGATATCGGCACATCCAAGGTCCTGGCTATTGTGGGAGAGGTCTCCGTCGATGGAGAGATAGAAATTATTGGTGTAGGCCATCACCCTGCACGCGGAATGAAGCGTGGTGTCGTTGCTAATATCGAATCGACTGTTCAGTCAATACAGCGAGCTGTAGAAGAGGCAGAATTAATGGCGGGTTGCCAGATTTACTCGGTATATGCGGGTATTGCTGGTGCCCATATCAACAGCTTTAATTCTCAGGGTGTTGTCGCAGTTCGTGACAAGGAGATTGGACAGGGCGATGTCGACCGTGTGATAGAAGCCGCCCGTGCCATGGCCATTCCAGCTGACCAGAAAATACTCCATATTCTGCCGCAGGAATTTATCATTGATTCACTGGATGGTATCAGGGAACCCGTTGGTATGTGTGGTGTTCGCCTGGAGGCAAAAGTACACATTATTACCGGTGCTGTCAGTGCTGCACAGAATATCATCAAGTGCATACAGCGCTGCGGACTTGAGGTAGACGATATTATTCTGGAACAGCTTGCTTCAAGTGATGCAGTGCTGGAAGAGGATGAGAAGGATCTTGGTGTTTGCCTGGTTGATATTGGCGGAGGTACAACAGATATCGCCGTGTTCACTGAAGGATCAATCCGTCATACAGCAGTCATTCCAATTGCCGGTGATCAAATAACCAATGATATTGCTGTCGCACTGCGCACACCTACCAATTCAGCTGAGGAAACAAAGAAAAAATTCGGCTGCGCACTGACTCAACTGACTGATCCATCTGATGTTTTCGAAACCACAAGTGTGGGCGGCAGACCGCCGAGACGCGTGGCCAGGCAGACGCTGGCTGAGGTTATAGAACCGCGAGTTGAAGAGATGTATGGACTGGTTCTTGCTGAATTACGTCGCAGTGGATATGAAGACCTTATTGGCTCCGGCATCGTTCTAACAGGTGGCTCATCTAAATTACAGGGAATGATGGAGCTGGCCGAAGAAGTTTTTCATCAACCCGTGCGACTGGGTGCACCAAGCTATGAAGGAGGGCTAAAAGAAGTGGTTTGTAATCCTATTTATTCTACCGGGATAGGACTTATTCATTTTGGTAACCGAAGGAGAAATGACCCCGCGTCGTCAGAGAAAATGAAGCCAGGCGTTGGATCAATCATTAACAAGATGAAAAGCTGGTTCAAGGGAAGTTTTTAATATCAATGCAGTATCAGGGGATTTGTTTTAAATGTTATCAGGCAACGACAACAATAGTGTCAAAGAAGGAGATCAAGTTATGTTTAAATTAATGGATACAACTAATCAGCAGGCTGTCATCAAAGTGATCGGTGTTGGTGGAGGCGGTGGTAATGCTGTCGACCATATGATGCGTAGTCATATTGACGGGGTTGATTTTATCAAAGCGAACACCGATGCCCAGGCGCTCCATGCGACGTCTGCTCATTCTGTGATACAGATCGGAGCAGACTTGACCAAGGGACTTGGTGCAGGTGCTGACCCTCAAATAGGAAAGCAGGCAGCACTGGAAGACAAAGATCGAATCGCCGAAGCACTGGACGGAGCAGATATGGTATTCATCACCGCAGGAATGGGTGGTGGCACCGGGACGGGGGCAGCACCGGTTATTGCACAGCAGGCAAAAGAAATGGGAATACTGACTGTCGCGGTTGTTTCCCGGCCATTTCGTTTCGAAGGGAACCGGCGCATGAAAATTGCCGATGAAGGCATTTCAGAGCTAACGGAATATGTCGATTCTCTTATTACAATCTCAAATGAGAAACTGCTTGATGTAGAAGATTCTCCGATCACTGATGCTTTTTCCATGGCTAATGAAGTATTGCAGGGAGCGGTTCAGGGCATCGCAGAATTGATCACGCGCCAGGGCCTGATTAATGTTGACTTTGCTGATGTCACAACGGTAATGCAGGAAATGGGCAAAGCAATGATGGGCTCTGCTACAGCGGCTGGCGAAAACCGTGCAGCAGAAGCTGTCAGTGGGGCCTTGTTCAGTCCATTCCTGGAAGGCTTCGATATTTCCGGGGCACGTGGAATGCTGGTGAACATTACAGCGAACACAAGTATTACCATGAGAGAGTTCTCTGAAGTGGGTGATGCAATTGCTGAATACACTCATGAAGATGCAATCATCGTAATCGGCGCAGTTATTGATGAAGAAATGGGTGAAGAACTGCGTGTGACTGTCGTGGCAACCGGGCTGGATGACGTTTCTCGTGTAGAGCAGAAGCCAACACTGGTAAAGGGTTCACATAGGCAGGCCGCAGATGATGCTGCTGCGATGAGCTCATACAGTGATCTTGAAGAGCCTACGGTACTTCGTCTCAACAGAGAGCGCAAAATGGGTGAAAAGTTCGAGCCAGGTGAAGAGACGGGCTCTGAATACCTCGACATTCCGGCCTTTTTGAGAAGACAGGCTGATTGATGTCTGGATTGGGGCTTTTGGGTATGATTTTATCAATTAATGGTGGACCGTGATGTAAAACTGGAGTACACAATTTCCTTAATTTCGTGTAGCATTGTAAAATTACGAAAAATTTATAGAGGCTACGCAAATTCAGGGGTGCTTTTTCACGACCACCGCTTGAATAGGGCGAAAGAGATGATCAAACAACGCACACTGAAAAATGTGATTCGCGCCACTGGCGTTGGCCTCCACACAGGTGAGAAAGTCTATTTGACACTCAGACCCGCACCGGTCGATACAGGTGTGGTTTTTCGACGAATTGATCTTGATGTGCCGGTTGAAGTGCCTGCTCGTGCAGACAATGTTGGCGATACCCGCTTATCCACATCACTGGAAAAGGATGGCGTTAAGATATCGACAGTAGAACACCTGATGTCTGCATTTGCCGGACTTGGTATTGATAATGCCTATGTCGACCTTACAGCACCGGAAGTACCTATCATGGATGGTAGTGCAGGGCCTTTTGTTTTTCTGTTGCAATCAGCAGGAATACAGGAGCAGTCGAGTGCAAAAAAATATATTCGAATCAAGAAGAAATTGCGGCTAGAAGATGGCGATAAGTGGGCACAATTCGAGCCACTGGACGGTTTTAAAGTTTCATTTACCATCGATTTTGATCATCCTGTGATAAAGAATGCTGTGCAGGTGGCATCAGTTGATTTTTCAACAACCTCTTTTGTCAAAGAAGTCAGCAGGGCGAGAACCTTTGGTTTTATGCATGATCTCGAAGCCTTGAGAAACGCTGGACTGGCGCGCGGTGGTAGCCTGGATAATGCCATAGTAATGGATAACTACCATATTCTGAATGAAGACGGTCTTCGTTACGAAGATGAATTTGTCAAACATAAGGTGCTGGATGCAATAGGTGACCTTTACCTGCTTGGACATCCCCTGATTGGTGAATTCAGTGCCCATAAATCCGGCCATGAATTGAATAATCGTTTATTACGCAAACTGGTGAGTGATGAAAGTGCTTATGAAGTCGTCTCGTTTGATGACCCAAAGGAAGCGCCAATTCCATTTTCCGGTGCAGTTCCTGTTGCCCAGTAGTCACACAGTAGTCGATGGGCAGTGCAGTTTTTTAGAAAAGTTAGCAGATTAAGACTCCGACGCGGTTTTTGCCAGGCGCTCCAGTGAGCGACTGAGTTCAGGGTCTGATAGATGGGCAGCAGTATTTAGAAGGAGTTTTTTGTTGCTGCCAGAAAGTTTTCGGTGGTGATGGTTTGACCTTTTTTGCCTGATGGCCATTTGGCGTGGTGAGACCTCCAGTTTTATTTTTCCGAGGCCAGAAAATTCACGAGTATGGCGTAAATGCCGTATGAGAGATTTTTGTTGCTGTCGAACGCGGCTTAACCAAATGGACGAATCGACCTGTAATGTCAGGCAATTCTCATGGTATTTCGCAGGACGACAGATTTGTTGCAAAGCAGTCGGTGCGGCACGCTGCCACAGGCTGACCAGCCAGTCATTTGATACCTGGCGTTTTAGGCCACTTTGCGACAGATAGGATGATATATGTTTCATATTTGCCGTTATAGCTACATTTTTTGCAAAATTGAAATTTTATCTTTGAAGACTAACGAGATGTTTAAAATAGTAGCACTACCGTATATAAATCAGCCAAGACATGCAAATAATCATTATTCCTAAAGGTTCTGAACGCGTCTGTCGCTCATGTCTCTCATCACGGGCAACCTGGATGCTTGGTGTGGTATTGTTCCTCGTTCTCCCCGTGACAGCTGGAGGGATGGGCTGGTATCTGGCAAATCAATTTTCAGTAGCTGATAATAATAAATCTGCGGCAGAACAAATATCTGGGCAAAAAACGCGACTCTCGATTCTGCAAAAACATGTCAATAATGTTCAGCGCCAGTCAGAGGCCAGTCTTGATGCTTTAAGTCTGCAACTAGGTCGCATGCAAGCTGAATCTATGCGTAGCAATGCCCTCGGACAAAGGCTTGCAGAAATGGCAGGGCTTGATAAGAGTGAATTCGACTTCACAACAGAACCGGCCCTGGGTGGTGCCAATACAGGACTAGATGGCAGGCATCTCGATATAGTCGATTTGAAAGACTCCATCGATCGAGTTGCCGAGAACCTGTCTCAGGAACGAATGGAATTAGGCTTGCTCGAAAATGTCATGCTGGACAAGGATCTGAAGCAGTCTATGGATCCCAAGGGCTGGCCGGTAAAAAGAGGTTATATCTCCTCCGCATATGGTTACCGAAGTGATCCTTTCACCGGGAAAAAAGTTTTTCATAAAGGTGTAGATATTCCATCAGCGAAGGGTTCACCTATTCATGCACTGGCTGCTGGTGTAGTGACACATGCAGAAAACAGAGATGGATTTGGGAATACGGTAGAAATCGACCATGGAAATGGCTATTCAACGCGATATGCGCATATATCCAAGCTTGTAGTTAAGACCGGTGACCGAATTGATCAGGACCAGGTAATAGCTGAAATTGGTTCAACCGGACGATCAACTGGCCCACACCTTCATCTTGAAATGTTTAAAGATGGACGCAGATTTAATCCTCGTAAGCGACTGTATTCCGCCCGCAAAGCAAAAGATCACTGAGATATTGCTCATGGCCTTTTAATTATGGCTGGCATTTCATTCAGGCAGGAAACTGCAGATTTTAACAAAACAACCATCAAGAAAAGCACATACAGGCATCCCTGGTACAGGGTCGACTGATAAGTTCAGGGCTTTTTCTTGATTAGCTAATGATAGGAATTAACCTTGTTTAAAAAGATTTTTGGTAGCCGCAATCAAAGACTGATAAAAAAGCTCAACAAGACTGTAGGTAAAATCAATGCTTTTGAGCCTGCAATTGAGTCACTTGATGATGCAGCGCTTGTAGCAAAGACAGATGAATTCCGCAGTCGTTATAAGGATGGCGAGACTCTGGATGCCCTGCTACCGGAAGCTTTCGCGACCGTAAGAGAAGCGGCACGACGCACTTTGGGAATGCGTCATTTTGATACGCAACTGGTCGGTGGCATGGTTCTGCATAATGGAAAAATAGCAGAAATGCGCACAGGTGAAGGTAAGACACTGGTGGCGACACTTGCTGTGTATCTGAATGCAATACCGGGTGATGGTGTGCATGTGATTACGGTGAATGATTATCTTGCCAGGCGTGATGCAGACTGGATGGGTAAGGTATACCGATTCCTTGGTCTATCTGTAGGCGTGATCCATTCCGGACAGCCTCCGGTCGATAAAAAGGCCGCTTATGCCTGTGATGTAGTCTATGGCACGAACAACGAATACGGCTTTGATTATCTGCGAGATAACATGGCATTTCAGTCTGATGAACGTATGCAGGGCAAGCTATCATTTGCTGTTGTCGACGAAGTAGACTCAATCCTGATTGATGAAGCGCGCACACCATTAATTATATCGGGTCCAGCTGAAGGAAGCAGCGATCTGTATAAAAGCATCAACGGCGTGATCCCGTCTCTTGTTCAGCAGGAGAATGAAGATGGCCCAGGAGACTTCTCCGTAGATGAGAAGTCCAAGCAGGCTTTCCTGACCGAAGCCGGACATGAACACGCTGAGGAACTGCTCGAAAAATCTGGAATGTTGCCCCCTGGCAGCAGCCTGTATGATGTCAGTAACATCAGCCTGCTGCATCACCTCAATGCAGCACTGAGGGCACATAAATTATTTCAGCGTGATGTAGATTATATTGTTAACAATGACGAGATTGTCATTATTGATGAATTCACCGGCCGTATGATGCAGGGTCGCCGCTGGTCGGACGGGCTTCATCAGGCTGTGGAAGCAAAAGAAGGGGTCAAGATTCAGGAAGAAAACCAGACCCTGGCATCAATTACATTTCAGAACTACTTTCGTCTATACGAAAAGTTATCTGGTATGACCGGTACTGCAGATACTGAAGCATTTGAGTTTCATCAGATATATGGTCTGGAAGTAGTGGTGATCCCTACCAATATGCCGGCGATGAGGGATGACTTCGGTGACCAGATATTCCGTACAGTTGAAGAAAAATACCATGCTATTCTCGAAGATGTAGAAGATTGTAAAAAGAGAGAACAACCCGTGCTGGTAGGTACAGCTTCTATTGACTCATCTGAATTTATTTCAAATTTGCTCAACAAAGCAGGTGTAAAACACGAAGTGCTGAATGCCAAGCAGCATGACCGTGAAGCGCATATTATTGCCCAGGCCGGTGCACCGGGATCTGTCACGATAGCAACTAATATGGCCGGTCGAGGTACTGATATCGTACTCGGTGGAAACCTGGAAATGGAACTGGCAGAGGTCGAGGATGACGAAGCCGGTACGAACAAGATCAGGGAAGCATGGCAGCTTCGGCATAATGCGGTTATCAAGGCTGGAGGCTTGCATGTCATTGGCACAGAGCGCCATGAGTCACGAAGGATAGATAATCAATTGCGTGGTCGTTCAGGTCGCCAGGGCGACCCAGGTTCGACGCGTTTTTACCTTTCACTGCAAGATAGTTTGATGCGAATTTTTGCTTCAGACAAGGTCTCAGGGATCATGCAGAAGCTAGGTATGGAAGATGGTGAGGCGATAGAGCACCCATGGGTATCAAAAGCTATAGAGAATGCCCAGCGAAAGGTAGAAGGGAGAAACTTCGATATTCGAAAACAGCTGCTGGAATACGATGACGTTGCTAATGAACAGCGCAAGGTCATTTACAAGCAGCGCAATGATCTGATGAACACTGATGACATTTCAGAAAATATTACCCAAATTCGTCATGAAGTGGTTGAAAGCGAGATTTCAGGATTTGTCCTCCCGGGTAGTATGCCCGAGCAATGGGATCTTGAGCACCTGGAAGAAGACCTTGAAGGTGAATTCAGCCAGCAATTACCGCTGCGTCAGTGGATGGAGGAGGATGATGAGTTACATGAGGAAACCTTGCGGGAAAGAATCAATACCGCTATAGACCAGGCATACGAGGGTAAAGTTGACCTCTATGGGCGTGAGGTGATGAACCATCTTGAGAAGGCTATCACTTTGCAGGTACTGGATAGCTACTGGAAAGAGCACCTGGCATCAATGGATCATTTACGTCAGGGTATAGGCCTGCGCGGGTATGCCCAAAAGGATCCAAAACAGGAGTACAAGCGGGAAGCTTTTGAGATGTTTACCTCAATGCTTGACCGTATCAAGCGCGAGATCACCACTCTGCTTGCTCGTGTGCAGCTACGAGAAGAAAACGAACTGGCTGAAATGGAAGCCAATATGCAACAGCAGCAGCAACAGCAGGCGATGGAGTTCAATCACCCCGACTTTGATACAGGTACACCTGAGCCTGTGGCCGGAGACGAATCAGCTCAAACAAAAACACCTTATGTCAGGCAGGAAAAAAAGGTTGGTCGAAACGAGCCATGTCCCTGTGGTTCAGGAAAAAAATACAAACAATGTCACGGTAAAATTGCCTGAGCCTTGCTGATATGATTGCCAATTATTAGGTTATTCTTTAATTAGATGTAATGCCTATTTTACCTGTAAATGGAATTCGTATTGGAAGCGCTGCCGCCGGTATTCGTTATAAAGAACGAGATGACCTTGTGGTTATCGAATGCCGGTCTGGAACAAACAGCGCGGCTGTTTTCACCAGAAATCGTTTTTCCGCTGCCCCGATACAGATAGCCAGAAATCACCTTGCCCAGGCCTCTCCGCGAGCACTCCTGATCAACTCAGGCAACGCGAACGCAGGTACCGGTGAACAAGGGCTGCAGAACGCTTCGCTGTGCTGCCAGATGCTGGCAGATGAGCTTAACTGCAAAGCTTTAGAAGTATTACCCTTTTCCACTGGCGTAATCGGAGAGCAACTTCCTCTGCAAGCATTCAAACAAGCGTTGCCGGCTTGTGTAGATAACCTCAGCAGTGATGCAGATGCCTGGTCACGGGCATCTAAGGCAATAATGACCACTGATACAGTACCCAAGCTATCCTCGAGAAAATTCGATGTTGGTAGTAGTGATGTGACCATCACGGGTATGTCAAAAGGAGCCGGGATGATACGCCCGGATATGGCAACCATGCTGGCTTATGTTGCTACTGATGCAGTGATTGAACAGTCAGCGCTACAGCAATTGTTAACTGAGGCCACAGGCGTTTCATTTAACCGTATCACTGTCGATGGTGACACTTCGACTAATGATGCCTGCACTTTACTGGCAAGTGGAGCAGTGAAGATGGCACCTGTAGAGACCAACAGCACAGAGTATGATCAATTCCTTGCAGGGCTTACAGAACTGATGCAGGAGCTTGCACAGGCAATTATTCGTGATGCAGAAGGGGCAACTAAGTTTGTCACTTTAACGGTAGATACAGCTCCAGATCTAGAAACGGCCAGAGCGATTGCTTTTACAGTTGCAAGGTCTCCACTGGTAAAGACGGCTCTATTTGCTAGCGATCCAAACTGGGGACGCTTGTTAGCGGCGATTGGTCGTAGCCCTGTGAAAGCGTTAGATATTTCCAAGCTATCGTTAAGTTTGGGTGATACTGCCTTGATTGAAGGTGGAGAACCCGTTGCAACTTACACCGAAGCAAAGGGTCAACAGGAAATGAATAAAGAGGAAATAACCATTCGTATTAGTTTGAATGCAGGTGATGCAT
>JASJFV010000251.1:0-13320 GCA_033791885.1 Gammaproteobacteria bacterium
GTATTCGTATGCAGTGGCCAGGGTCAAGGCCTAGGTGGATGGTCTCTGCCAGGCCGGTCGTTTCTGATCCAAAAAGAAGTACGTCATCTATCTTATATTTAATCTGATCATAGAAATGCCCCCCCCTGGTATTGCAGGCCAGTATCCTTTTTCCATTGATGGCTTTGAGAAATGCAGGGTAGTTGGCATGCAGGGTGACATTGGTTAAATCATGGTAGTCCAGCCCGGCGCGTCGAAGCTGTTTATCTTCAAGTGCGAAACCCAGTGGTTCTATCAGGTGAAGGTGGCAGCCATTGTTAGCGGTTAAACGAATGATGTTACCGGTATTGGGTGCGATACGAGGTTCGTAGAGAGCGATATGGAACATGTTTAATTAGGCACTAAATCCAGTTCGAACATGCTTTTCCGTATATAATTCGGAGTACAGCTTTTTCCCGAATCGTAAGCTCGAATTACTCGTGCTTAGGGTCGCGATGCAGCAAATTCTCTACCGCTTGTAATGCAGGCAGGTCCTTGTAGATGACGTTGTAGACCTGTTCGGTAATTGGCATGGCAACATCAAGCTTACGTGAGAGTTCCCACGCTGCTGCCGCAGACTGAACGCCTTCTGCTTCCTGCCCGATCTTCTGCATTGTCTGCTCGAGAGATGCGCCTTCGCCGAGACCGAGGCCGACACGTCGGTTTCGTGACTGGTTATCTGTACAGGTCAGTACCAGGTCGCCCATACCTGCCAGTCCCATAAAGGTCTCCATCTGCCCTCCGGCCCTTATGCCAAGACGGGTGATTTCAGCCAGTCCTCGTGTAATCAGGGCAGCGCGTGCATTGGCACCGAAACCGAGTCCATCACTGATGCCGGCGGCGATAGCCATGACATTCTTTAGTGCGCCGCCAACCTGAACTCCGATAAGGTCTTCCTGTGTGTAAGCACGAAACTGATGATGATGCAGCCAGGATGCAACTTCAGCAGCAGTTTCGTTATTGCTGGAGGCAACGGTAATGGCTGTAGGCATGCCACGAGCGACTTCTCCTGCGAAAGACGGACCCGAAATGGCTGAAGTCTGGATTTCCGCAGGGAGTTCCTCGTCTGCGATATTGCTCATAAACAGGCTGGTGCCCTTTTCCAGGCCCTTGGTGCCCCAGGCAATAATCGTCGGACTTGCTGGCAATTGCAGTAACACTCGCAACACCTGTCGAAAGGCATGGCTGGGTACCACGACAAGAAATTTTCTGCATGATGCTGGCAGTTCAGACAGGTCTACCAGGACTTCCAGTGAATCAGGGAAAGTCAGACCTGGCAGGAATTGTTCATTACTCCGATCTGCAGCCAGAGCAGTCATTTGCTCAGGTTCATGCCCCCAGAGGTAAACTTTTCTCCCTGTACCGGCGATGTGCATTGCCAGTGCAGTGCCCCATGAGCCGGCGCCGATAACTGCGATAGGTGGTATGTCGAGTGTGCTGGCCATGGGGAGTAGTTTAGTTGGGTTTTTGGCCTGTTTCTGATTGCTGAGCCATCATTTTTTGATGGTACAGCCCTTCGAAGTTAATCGGGTTAATAAGTAATTGAGGGAAGCCTCCTTTGCCGACAAGGTCAGAAACCGCTTCCCTTACAAATGGCAGGAGGATATTCGGGCAGGCAATTTCAAGTACCATGGGAAGCTCATTTTCAGCGCCTGAAACTTCAAACAGGCCTGCTTGCTGAACTTCACAAAGGAAAAAATTGCTGTCTGCGCTTTTTGCTGTAACTGTAATCGTTAGTACCACTTCGTAGAGGCCAGCGTCTTCCAGTGTGCTGTTGGTGATGTTCATTTGTACATCAACCTCGGGAGACTGCTCATTCAGAAATATCTGTGGACTTAGCGGTGATTCAAAAGAGATATCTTTAACGTATACTTTCTTCAGATTAAAACTTATTTCGGTTTGTTCGCTCATTTTGTTCCTGATTATGTTGGATCGAATTCGGCTCTGTATTCTCTGTTATATGATGATGAAAGTCCAAAACACCGCTAACGATAGTCTGCTTCAGTTTTCAAGCAAGCTATCGAGGGTATCGTTATGGTCAAGCAGTGCCATGTCTGTGTAACCGCCGATATGCGTCTCATTAATAAAGATCTGTGGCACGGTGGTCCGGCCGCTACTTTCCCTGACCATACGATCCCGGAGAGACGGGTCATCATCAACAAAGATTTTTTCAATTTCCTGCCCTTTCTTGTTCAGCAGGCGAATTGCCATGATGCAATAGGGGCAGAAACGCGTGCAGTACATGCGTACTTCGGCCATATTCAGCTTTCCAGTGGGAGTTTTTCTTTTTGCCAGGCCAGTATGCCGCCTGTCAGCGAGTAGACCTTGTTGAAGCCTTTTTTTCGCAACTTACCGGCAGCACCGATAGACCTGTTGCCGGAACGACAGTACACGATGACCGGTTTTTCCTTAAATTTATCCAGCTGTGTTGCGTTCTTGTCAAAATTTGATAATGGAACACGGTAGGCACCGTTGATCACTCCATCAGCCGTTTCTTTGCTTTCGCGGACATCGACAAAAATCGCAGATTGGTGGTTGGAGAGTGAAACAGCATCAAAAACATTTGCTGCTTCTACGCCACTTATCCGCATACGTAGTGGCTCAGATACCAGTAACAAAGCGACGACGAAAATTCCTGCTATCAGAACCCAGTTTTGTGCAATAAATTCCATATGGTCACCGGAATAAAGGAGTTATATGGACTGACCTGATCAGTAGTCAATATCTGATCAGTTACCATAAAGAGAAAGATTTTACTCTGAAAATGGCTGTCTATGCGAGCCTGATTTAGAGCATTCTGGAGGGTGAAGCAGGCTTATAATTAGCCTTTACTACAGAAGGCACCTTCCATGGCTTCGATCAGGTGTAGAATTTTTTCATCACCAATGCGGTAGTACACTTTATTAGCATCCTTGCGTGAGACCAGGATGTGCTTGTCTCGCAGAATTGAAAGGTGTTGCGAGATATTGCTTTGTGATGTACCAACACGTTCAACCAGGTCTTGAACGCTTATCTCATGACTGCTTCCCGTAGTGGTGCCGAGAATACAGAGTATTTTCAGACGAAGAGGATGTGCCATGGCTTTTAATGCGCGTGAAGCAATATCAATGTCTTCATCATTCTGAATTATCATATTATTGCATTCTGCTTTATCATTCATACAGGTTCTTTCTCGCGGCGTTTAAATTCTGGTAACAGGTTTTCTAGCATTTTTAACAACTGATTCAATAATACATTACTATATTAACAGATAGTTATAGATAAATAATTAGTGTAATGCGAATCTTTTTACCATTAATCTCAAAAATCACCCTTTTTTTCGTTATTTTTTCATTTTGTTTACTGTTCTATTCACTTCCTGCTCTGGCAGATGATGCAAAAGTGGAGGAAAAAAAAGCCGAACTGGCTGAGGTAAAGCAAAAGATAGCTTCCATGCAGCAGGCAATGAAGCAAAAGCAGTCGGTACTGCAGAAAGAAGATGCAGTACTAAAGGATGTAGATCTGCGGATTAACGAAATCAATAATAAATTGCGTGAGCTGGATAAGCGAAAACAGGATGTTCATGAAGAATTGACTGATTTACAGGAGAAAAGCAAAGAAACAGCTTCCAGCCTCGATGATGAGAAGTTGATTCTCGCGCAGCAGCTAAGGTCAGCCTACATCAGCGGTCATGAAGAATATGTTAAATTGATAATGAACCAGCAGGATCCTGCAGTTGTCTCACGTATGCTGGTCTACTATCGCTATCTGACTGAAAGCCGTGTCAGGACTATCGCTAAAATAAACCAGCATCTTGAACTATTAAGCACCCTTGAATCCGCAATCCGCGGGCGTTCAGTCGAACTAAAAAATCTAATTGTTCAGGAACGCGACCGTTGGCAGGGCCTGAATATTGCCTATCAGGAGCAGAAGAAGGCCGTTGAAATGATACGCGGTGAAATAGAGAGTAATGAAAAGCAGATTCAGCGAATGCATCAAGACGAACAGGAACTGTTGCGACTGCTTGAGAAATTACAGGAAATACTCGATGAGCTGCTGGAAGAAGAAAAGACAGTGACCAGTTTTAAAGCACTCAGAGGCAGTCTGAAAATGCCAGCTGATGGCAAAGTAATAGTGCGCTACGGATCACAACGTAATATTGGTAATCTACGCTGGAAAGGAGTTGTCCTGGCAGGGCAATTAGGTAGTGATATCCATGCAGTCTATGCGGGCCGAGTAGTTTATGCTGACTGGATGCGTGGTTTCGGGCTATTATTGATCATTGACCACGGTGATTCATATCTAAGTCTGTATGGCCAGAATGAGTCACTGCTGGTAGAAGAAGGTGACTGGGTGGAAACAGGGCAGTCGATAGCAACCATGGGTAAGAGCGGCGGTAACAGCAAACCCGCACTTTACTTTGAGATTCGCCATAATGGGAAGCCACAGAACCCGTTGCTGTGGACCCGGCGTTGATTAGGCCTGACAATACGCTTGATTTCTGGATAAATGCGTACATTTAAACATGATGAATTGCTATCATGCAGGCAAATTGCATCAATGAGCACTGACGATTATATGTGTTAGCCATATCAGGGAACTGATGAGCTAAGTGATGGTCGAATAAAGATCAGGAAATACTGGAGATTGGAATGACAGAAAAAAGACGTGTGGCTATAGTGTTCTTGCTGGGACTGGCCCTCGGTGCAGGTATGACAATATACAGCTCAGTGTTCGCCGGCAACGAAAAATCGGCAGCTGCATCTTCTTTGCCTCTTGAAGACTTGAGGGCATTCACTGAAGTGTTTGGCAGAGTTAAATCTGATTATGTCGAATCTGTAGAAGACAAGGAGCTTCTGGAGCATGCTATTAAAGGCATGTTATCGGGTCTGGATCCTCATTCCTCATACCTTAACGCAGAAGAATTCAAGGAAATGCGCATCGGTACCGATGGCAAGTTCGGCGGCCTTGGTATTGAAGTATCTATGGAAAATGGCTTCGTAAAAGTTATTTCACCCATTGATGACACTCCAGCTGAACGTGCAGGCATTAAGGCGGGCGATGTAATTGTGCGACTGGACGATACGCCAGTCAAGGGCATGACGTTGAATGAAGCTGTCAAGATCATGCGTGGTGAACCCGGCACGGACATATTGCTAACAGTAGTCAGGGAAGGCGCAGAAGGGCCACTGAAAATCACCATCACACGAGACATTATACGTATTAAAAGTGTACGTGGCAGAACACTCGATCCCGGTTACGGTTATATCCGAATCAGCCAGTTTCAGTCTGCAACCGGGACCAGCATGCGTAAACAGCTGTCAGAATTGAAGAAGGAAAACGGCGGCGAACTGAAAGGGCTCGTGCTTGACCTTCGAAATAACCCCGGCGGTGTGCTAAATGCTTCGGTATCTGTAGCAGATGCCTTTGTCAGTAAAGGTAAAATTGTTTACACAGAAGGCAGAGTAAAAGACTCTTTACTCACCTTTAATGCTTCACCTAACGACCTCCTTAAAGGCGCACCTATAGTTGTGCTGGTAAACGGTGGATCTGCATCGGCTTCAGAAATTGTTGCCGGTGCCTTACAGGATCATCATCGAGCTATCATTATGGGTACCAAGACATTCGGTAAAGGGTCCGTACAGACAATAATGCCGATGAATAATGGGGCAGCGCTTAAAATCACTACAGCACGCTACTTCACACCATCCGGCCGTTCGATTCAGGCAGAAGGGATAGAGCCTGATATTGAAGTCGAACAGCTGGAACTCAGTAAGAAGAGTGATGCCTCGGTAGAGCGTCTTCGCGAGGCTAATTTACGAGACCACCTTGAAAATGGCAATGGTGAGAAAGCAGACAAAGCAGCGAAAGATGACAAGTCCAGCAAAAAAGAGGGCGAGGATGATGAGAAGAGTAGGACAAAGGACGACTACCAGCTCAACGAAGCACTGAATCTGCTCAAGGGTGTTAATATTGTCAGGCAAATTAAGTAAGCCAATTTTTATACGCTAAATATGAAAAAAGTACTGGTCCCGCTTGCTCCAGGCTTTGAAGAGCTTGAGGCTGTTACCATCATTGACCTGCTACGCAGGGCTGAGATCGATGTCACTGTAGCAGGGCTGGAGGAAGGAGCAATAACAGGTAGCCGTGGAACCCGAATACTGGCAGACACGCTGCTTGCGCAAAGCACGAATTCAGACTTCGACATGATTGTCCTTCCCGGCGGTCTGCCTGGTGCAGATAATCTGAACAGCGATAGCAGAATCCATGCACTGCTTCAGCAGATGTCAGATCAGGGGCGGTATATTGCGGCAATCTGCGCCGCCCCAAAAGTACTGGCGACAGCAGGTCTGTTAAAAGATAAACAGATGACGTCTTATCCTGGCTCCTTGTCAGCCATCACTGTAGAAGGTATGCAGAACACCGGTAAGCAAGTTGTTGTTGATGATAATGTCATTACTTCAAGAGGTCCGGGTACAGCGATGGATTTCGCTTTAGAATTAATTTGTATACTCGCTGGCGAGAAGGTCCGAAAGCAGGTGGAAGACGGCTTGCAGCGCTAGAGTGTTACTTTCATTTGTTTGCATATAAATTGTCTGATCAGAACAATTTTCAACACAATAAATTCATAAAAAACCTTCAATGGAGACACCAGGATGTATCGAAAAATTAAAGTATTCTCATTAATTGCCAGCCTCATGGCATTTTCACTTCCCGCTGCTGCTGTTGATGATCTTTTAGAGAGCGTTGCGACGGGATGCGAGAAGGAGCTGACTACATTCTGTAAGGATGTTACGCCTGGTGAAGGGCGTATATTAGCCTGTTTATATGCACATGCTGACAAGGTATCAAGCCGCTGTGAATATGCGGTTTATGATGCAGCAGCACAGCTGGAACGTGCGGTCAGTGCATTAACTTTTGTCGCCAATGAGTGTGATGAAGATATAGATAAAGTTTGTGGCAAAGTTGAAGGTGGTGAAGGCCGTATTCTGACCTGTCTGAAAAAGAATGAAGACAAAGTGACTAAACGCTGCAATCAGGCAATGAAAGATATAGACCTGCAGCTGGATTAGTTAACGAAAAAGGTGTATCAGTTTGATACACCTTTTTTAATATGGTTTATGTTTTAGCCTTACCTGAGGCTTATATCCTGAGCGTCACTCAGACTTACCCGCCCTCTCTCTGAACAACAAATTTTATCCCTCTTGTGTCGCATAGCTCCGGGCAGTTGTCAGCTGGAAATAGCACATTGAGACGAAAATAAAAATTTTGAAGCAAGAAGGTCAAGGCTGGACCTGCAGGCTTTGCTAGGCTGATTGACGAAGTAACTATGAAATTATCAGTGACTGAAAAGCGCGAGTGAAAGATAGCAATGCTTAGTGAAGCAGGTTATTCAGCTTCAAGGGAAAGTATGGCTAGCGATAAAGATAACTTTATCCTGTCCGACGACAAGCCAGCGTGGCCTGGCGGAACCTGTGCCGGCCTTTTGGAGTTCCGGGTAGAAGCTGACGACTTCTTCCAGCATTTGTTCCTGCTCCATGTCTACATCAACAAAAAATATATGCTTACCCTGATTCAGGGTGTTTTCAAATTGTGTGAAATCTTTATGTGGTTTCTGAATACCATGATAACCGCCGAACCACGTGCTGAAGCCAAAGATGACAATGGCTAGAAAAATTAGTGGTGGCCAGGTGTAGGTGGTCGCGATATTAGTATAGGCAGCGATGGCCAGTATAATTATGGCTAGAGTAAAACCTGCATATGCCCCAAGTTTGGTCCCGTGCACAATATCGAACTTCAATACTGATTCCAGATTATGCAGATGTTCACGGGTTTCTACCCCGGCATCATCTTTCGTTAGAACATGGATTTGCGAGCGTAAGACGCCTCTATTTTCCAACCGTTTCTGAAGTCTATCCAGATCATCCAGATTATTACTAATAAAATAATGCCTTCTCATAGACAGGCCCCTTAAATATTCATCCAGTATAAAAACGCAATAATTCTCGTTTTGCTAAATTAAGCAAATACAGTTTTGTTGACACCTATACTCTCTGCGCATCGCATTGTCAAAAATTATTTTATAGTACAAAAGTATTTATTTATGACCTGAAGGCGTTAATTATTCGCGCAAATAGGTAGGTGGTGGGGGGAAATGTTAGACTGCAGGGATGCTTTATTAACGAATTATTTCAATTATTGGGTACACCTACACCGATTTAAAAAATGAATAACGCAAATGAAATTGTAAGTCAGCTGTCAGGTTATGGTTCATTAATCATGAATAGCCTTTATTTTATGGTAGCGGGCATGCTGGTGATCTTTCTGCTTTACAAGATTGCTCATCGATACCTTTACTCGAGAATAAAAGGCAAAAGACTGGTGACGGTGATTTTCGGCACTCTTTATGTGCTGGTGTTTGTTGTTACCGGCTTACTCGTTCTCAGTCGTCTTGGCTATGATGTGTCAGCAATCGGGCAACTCGCCATAGTAGTGGTATTAATCGGCGCTGTAGTGGCATTTTTTCTGGTGCCATTTTTGCCAAAGCTGCCATTCATGCTTGGTCATATGATTGAAACTGGGGGTGTATTGGGTATTGTTGAATCTATCTCTACGTTCCATACCCAGATACGCACCTTTGATGGAAATATTGTTTTTATACCCAATGCATTATTGATGGCGGGCAGGATAGCTAACTTTAGCTATACGCCTAATCGAAGAGTTGAGCTTAAATTAAGAGTGCGTGTCGATTGCGAACTTGGCAAGTGCAGACAGTTATTGCTTGAGGTAATGAGTTCTGATGACAGGGTGCTGACAGACCCTGCCCCTGCTGTGTTTATCATGGATGCCAACGCTGCAGGTGTAGGTATGACAGGTTATTGCTGGACGTGCAATAGCGACTGGCTGTCTGCTCGCAGTGATCTATGGCAACAGGTTGTAGAGGTGTTTCAGAATGACCCTGCAGTATCTCTCTCACTGGATAAACAGGAAGTATTGTTGAGTGGTGAACTGAATAAATAACCTGTGTTCAGCACCTGGATTTAAGGCGCAGGTAAAAGGCAGGACCCTGTAGTCTTCATCTATTTGCTTGTGATTCCAGTTCAAGTTCTTTTTTCGCAATGCTATTGATGACGGTTGTGCATAGCATGATCAGCAGTCCTGCGGCTGCATACATATAAATACCGTAGTGAACTTCAACCGTTGCCAGCACACCAAGTTTGACGATTACCACTAGCAGGGCAACAACAAAGACATCAAGCATAGACCATTTACCATAATGAGACAGCCAGTTCATGAAGTGTTTAAGCTGCATGGAGCTACTTGATTCTGAATGCCAGAACCTGAAAAGCACGATCAATTTTGCCACTGGCAGTAATATGCTGAAGAGCAGCAATATTATAAAAAGTATGTATTGACCATCTGTGAATAATTGCATGGTGCCGGCAAAGAGAGAAAACCTGCTTTCTATCCAGACGAACTTTGACAGCGTCATCATAGGTGCGAATATCCCAACCAGCAGGAGAATCGTTGATAGCACCAATAGAAAATTGATCAGGGCGTTTTTGTTGGGGTGGCGGGAAGCCAGGTTTGAAGTCATGACAGTACGATGCGTGTTATGTTTTCATCGAATCTATTAAACATGGCAGAAAAAGCATTACCGATTATTCGTTCTACTTTTCTCTCTATTTTGTCGTCTATCTTTTGTTTTTTAATGGCCATGAAGCAAACAGCAGTACTGCACCCAGTCCACCGAGTAACCAGCTCGACAACGGCGCAATCCCGGCCATCAACGGGGTATAACCATCAAGTGCTGCGAGTAATGCAGCACTAATGAGCAGGGCGCTGCCGACGATGGCATGATAAAGGCGTTTTTGTCCTCTTCGCGTTTCATCACGTAATTGCTTCAGGTTTTCATCTGGCTGTGTAAGTTGCAGTTCTCCTTTGTTGGCCTGTTCGAGTACATTGTGCACCAGCATGGGCATGCGCGGACCCATTTTCCACCACAAAGGGGCCTGCCGTCGCATTTCCTTGATGAAGGCTTTTGGGCCATATTCCTGTCGAGCCCATCGTTCCAGGTAAGGTTTCGCTGTGTCCCAGAGATTGAGCTGGGGGTCGAGCTGGCGACCCAGACCTTCGACATAGAGCAGTGTTTTTTCCAGTAATACCAGCTGTGGCTGGATTTCCATGTTGAAGCGACGTGCGACCCGGAAAAGTCTGACCAGCACACGGCCAAAGGAAATTTCACATAGGGGCTTGGCGAAAATAGGTTCACAGACTGAGCGTATGGCGGATTCGAATTCATCAACCCGAGTACCTTCAGGAACCCAGCCGGCATCAATATGGGCCTGCGCAACACGACGGTAATCATGATTGAAAAAAGCGAGAAAGTTTTCCGCCAGGTAATGTTTGTCGATGTCTGAAATAGTACCCATAATACCAAAATCTACAGCTGCATAGCGTCCATCATCAAGTACGAAAATATTGCCAGGGTGCATATCTGCATGGAAAAAACCGTCACGAAATACCTGGGTATAAAAGATTTCCACACCACTATGTGAAAGCTGTTTAAGATTAATGCCTTGTTCTACAAGTGAGTCGATCTTGGTAACTGTAGTGCCATGAATTTTTTCCATCACCATGACATTGGTTCGGGTATGGTCGAAATAGACCTCAGGCACATAGAGCAAAGGTGATGTGACAAAGTTGTGACGCATCTGGCTGGCATTGGCTGCCTCGCGCATCAGGTCAAGTTCATCATGAATAGTCTTATTGTATTCGTCGATGACTTCAACAGCGTGGAGCCGTCTTATATCGGATGAATACTTCTCACCCATTCGTGCCAGCATAAACAACAGGCTAATATCATTCTCTATCACGGGTTCCAGGCCGGGGCGTAGTATCTTTACAATGACTTCTGTCCCATCCAGTAACCGGGCATCATGCACCTGGGCGACAGAGGCGGAAGCAAGTGGCACCAGGTTAAAGTCGACCAGGTGGTGGCTAACAGGCTCTTCATAAGCCTGTTCCAGTATCAGCAATGCCTGATCACCCGGGAAGGGTGGAACCTGGTCCTGTAACAGGCTGAGTTCTTCAGCTATGTCTTCAGGAATCAGGTCAGGCCTGGTTGAAAGCAGTTGCCCGAGCTTTACAAAGACAGGGCCAAGTTCCTGCAGTGCCTCGCGCAGCCGGCGCCCCCGCGGTGCATCGTCTTTACGGCGCGGAAATATATGCAGAAGAAATAAATAGGGTTTAAGCGGCGCGACTCCAGCCAGGTACTCATCAAGATTATGATGGGCGAGGACACGAACTATGCGCAGCAGATGAGCATATTGTGACAGCTGTCCGAACATATATATTTCTTACTGTGCCTGGTTTCTGAGCAGGCGCTGAACACGCATGGTCAGTCGGTCGACATCTTCGCGCACACTGTCTACATCATCGATAAATTCGCTGACACGCCAGTCGGCGGGAAGTAAGCCTGCCTCAAAGCGCAGGTATTCACTGCTATTATTGACTGTCGTTTTGACGGCTTCATTGACTCTTTTGTGCAAGCCGCGCAAAAAACGCGAGGCGTGGTGGGCGGCGATGTCACCAATATGCTGTGACAGCAATTCCTCCCAGTCAATTTGCATGTCATCAAGGATTTTCTTGAACTGTTGACCTACATGAAGATCGCCTTCAATTTTCATGTTGATCTTGCCTGGAGTGACAGGTGCTTTGCCAGCCATACCCATTTTGATCAGTTCTGATGGTGTGCCTTTCATATGCACATCAACTTCACCATCCCATTCGTTACGCAACCGAATGCCAGCAGGAGTAGGGAACATGTAGAATGTGACGTCGGTTGATTCAAAGTCCAGCGCTATTGTTTTGCCGTCAAGCTCTGCCAGGCGATCCAGTGTGGTTGGATCAGACTGCAATAAGCGGCAGCCTATTTCGCTGACAAAAGGGGTGATGAATGAGAGTGCGTTCATAGGCGTACCTGCTGGCCTTTATACCTTGTAACCTTTGTGAACGGCGACTATCCCGCCACTCAGATTATGGTAATGAGGCCTGTCGAAACCAACACCAGCCATCATGTTCTTCAGTGTTTCCTGGTCAGGGTGTTTGCGAATGGACTCCGCCAGGTAGCGGTAACTGGCCTCATCATTGGCAATAATGCTGCCCAGTCGGGGAAGAACTTTAAATGAATAGAAGTCATAGATTTTATTTAAACCCGGTAACACAGGTTTGGAAAATTCCAGTATCACCAGGCGACCACCGGGTCGTAAGCAACGATACATTGAGGCTAGCGCCGCACTCTGGTCGGTGACATTTCTCAGGCCGAAGCCAATGGTAATACGATCTACGGAATTATCTGCAAACGGAAGTTTTTCTGCATCTGACTGAACATAGAGAACATTGTTGATAATTCCCTTGTCGGTCAGGCGGTCGCGGCCATTCTGCAACATCGAGGCATTAATATCAGAGGCAATGACGAGGCCATCAGGGCCTGCCTGGGGTGACATTTTCATGCTCAGGTCACCTGTGCCACATGCCAGGTCGAGTACCGTGTGACCCGGTCTGACTCCCACCTGGGCAATAGCAAACTGCTTCCACAGGCGGTGAATGCCCAGCGACATGGCATCATTCATAATGTCATATTTGCTGGCAACTGAATGAAAAACATCGGCAACCATGCCGGCTTTTTCAGACGCCGGAACATCCTGGTAACCAAAGTGAGTGGAGTCTTGCTGCTTGTTTTCGCTTGTCATGTGGTCACTGCATGCTGTCTGATGTAGCGTTAAATTATCGTATCGGTTTCGCGTTTCTTGCCGGCTTGTTCCAGTTTATCGAGATATTCGGCCCACAGGCCCTGCTGGTTTTTGCCGAGGTGATCCAGCCATTCCCAGGAGTAAATGCCGGTATCATGGTTGTCATCGAAGTGCAGACAGACGCCATAGCTTCCAATCGGTTCTATGTTTGTAATATTGACATCTTTCTTGCCAAATTGCAGGACTTCTTCGCCGGGTCCATGCCCTCGTACTTCAGCTGATGGAGAGTAGACACGAAGGTATTCACAGCTGAGTTCATAGCTGTTGCCATCATCGAATGAAATCTCCAGTACACGTGATTTCTGGTGCAGGTTGATATTTGTTGGTTTGGGTGTGTCGCTCATTGCTTGTTTACCAGAATAAAAATTAGGGAGGTGAATTATAGGCGAATCTTGACCAGTCCATCACACAATAAACATGAGCATTTGTTGTTAAATCTTAGTAATTCACAACAGTCTGTGTTTTTCAGTTGCTCAGTGCAGGGATTATCGCGCGATATTGGAGCCAC
>JASJFV010000252.1:0-8364 GCA_033791885.1 Gammaproteobacteria bacterium
CGGAAGAGCGATGGAAGCACTACGGAAAAATGACGGAAAAACGACGAGGATATTTATCTAATGAATACAATTAGTTATGCATAGTTGTGCGTCGCACAATTGTTGCTGATTGAGTACTGTACTGTAGCCCCAGGAGGTTAGATATTGGACTCTCTGAGTCAGAAAGCATTTTTTATAGGCGACTGGAAGGTTTCACCGACTGAGGGTTTGCTCCTTAGAGGTGACGATGTAGTGCACATCGAACCCAAAGCCATGGAACTGCTGGTATATCTCGCACAACGTCAGGGGGAAGTGGTTGCTAGAGAGGACATAGAGAAAGATGTCTGGGGTGGTACGCTAGTCAGCTATGATTCAATTACCTCTACAGTCATCAAGCTGCGAAAAGCCTTGCAGGATAACGCCAAGGAACCTGATTACATCGCTACGATCCCTAAACGTGGATATGAATTGATAGCATCCGTAGGTGAGCAAGAAGATCCTGGAACTCATGAAGGTACGCAATCGATCGGTCTACAGAATACTAATAAATCCACCTGGTATTTTTTGTTCGCAGGATTTCTTGTTGTTGCAGTGGGGGTAGCCTGGTTTGCCCTGTCAGCGAGCGTCGATCCTGTGCTCATTGATGAATCCAACGTGCCCCCTATTTCAAAAGAGAATATTGCTCAACAACCGCTAGAGACACCTTCCATCGCTGTACTGCCATTCGATAACATGAGTGGTGATCCTGAGCAGGAGTATTTCAGCGATGGAATCACCGAGGACATCATCACAGATCTGTCTCGTTTAAAAAACCTGGCCGTTATCGCACGTAATTCATCATTTACCTACAAGGATACAACTTCAAACGTAGTAGACATTGGAGATGATCTTAAGGTGAGTCATGTACTGGAGGGTAGCGTTCGCAGATCCGGCGACAGGGTGCGTATTACAGCGCAACTTATTGATGCTAGTAATGGACAACATATATGGGCGGAACGTTACGATCGAGAATTAAATGATGTATTTGCAGTACAGGACGAGATTACTGAGCAAATTGTCACTGCCTTGTCAGTTCAATTAAGTAGTGATGAAGAGAAACACCGAGCCAACAATGTAAAACACAATTTCGAAGCTTATGACCTTCTTCTAAAAGGGCGACGCGTAGCCGCAGATGACGTGAATAATGCTATAGCACTTTACAAGGAAGCAATTAGTCTAGATCCAGAATTAGCCCGCGCATATGGTTCACTTGCCATAGCACTGACACGACAAGCCATTATTGGATATACTGATGAACCCGTAGAAGTACAAGATCGTGCGCTGGAACTAGCACAAAAAGCCGTATCAATTGATCCCACATCCCCACAGACATTATTCGCACTCGGTTTCGTTTATTTGTGGAAGAAACAGTTCAGTGAAGCGAGTGAAATGTTAGAAAAAGCGATAGACATAGCACCAAACTATGCTGATGGATACGGTCTGCTCGCGCTAATTTACAACAACCTTGGAAAGGCAGATAAAGCAATATCTCTTATTGAGAAAGGTATGCAGATAAATCCACACTACACCTTTGAATATTCGTATGTCCTAGGTAGTGCATATTACGCACTCAGTGAATACCAAAAAGCAGTAAATTATTTGGAAACTGCCATTGAGCGAAACCAGGCTCACGTACCGACCAGACTTTATCTCACCGCAAGTTATGTCCAGCTTGGACGACTCGATGATGCCGAGTGGCAGATCACGGAACTTGAAATGCGGCATCCTTCAATTACGTTATCGCATTGGGAAAGCGTGGGTTCAATTGTCGATGGTACAATCAAGAATCGCCTGTTCGAAGACCTTCGCACAGCAGGAATGGCTGAATAAGCAACTTAATTACGGCGCAGTTTTCAGACAATATGTAATCAACCCAGAGTAGTCATAACTCAAATCTTGAAGAGTGACCGCTACTGGCCGAACTGAGACGGTTTCTCTAGATTTGGAAGTATCTGCTTTTTCAGTAATCTAAGGTGATTGCTAATTAATCATTTTTCCTGCTTTGTCTCGATAGAAGACTATTAGCTTTGAGTGTGTGATGGCTCACTAAAAGGTTTGCTTAGGGTGGTTAGCAGTGTTTAGCCTATCCAGAAAAAAGCCTCCAGGAAGCGACCCTGAGGGTCGGCTAACGGCCAGAAGCCATCAACCAAATTGTGATGGTGAACTGCGATTTCAATGCATGATGTTGTACCCACATACCTATTCAGTCCACAATTAGACCATGCCACTACCTGAATCAATCTCTGTTTTCTTGTCTTCGTTTTCTCTTACAGCGTTGGCTGAAATTGGCGACAAGAGCCAACTGTTCTGCATGACCCTGGCAGCCCGTCATCGTCATTGGTCGGTAATTCCAGGGGGCAGCAATAGCATTAATCATACTCAATGCGCTGGCAGTCGAATTCGGTGCGGGAGTCGTGGTTTGTCTAGCCGAAAAAAATGACAGCCGTTGTGGTAGCTTTGCTATTTGGTACGTTCGGTAAAACCGCACGACTTGAAAAAGAATAAATTAATATACCAGAATTTCGTAATATCCAGTGTTTTAAACTCTACAAAATTGAACGGAAGTTATTAGTGGATACAAGTAAAAATACATTTTTACAGGTTACTCATTTTTATGCGTTAGGCATTTTCTTGTTGTGTCAGTTTTTTTCGCCCTCATCCTTGTCAGATAATTCGAATACCGCAAAGATAACCACACCATTCTCGGTAAAAAACTTGTACCCGCCAATGCTACGGTTTTATGAGCCTCTACCTTCATCTGCACTGCAACCATATCGTGAATCGCTCAGTATTGAACTATTACAGAGTTACAGTAGCGTATTTCAGTATGATGCGCTGCCAGACGGGTCATTGCTGGTCGATATGGAACTATACAATCTTGATCTGAGGATGAGACGCGCATTCACAGAGAAAACAGAGCTTACCCTGACTGTTCCGCTCTACTACGCCCATGATGGATTTATGGATGCCTTTCTACGTGATTACCACTCGGCACTGGGATTGCCGAATTCAGGCCGTGAATATCGCCCTGACGATGAATTCGGATATTTCTATATCGATCCAGGTGGCAGCGAAAGCTGGATTGGGAAAGAAGGCTGGGAAGTGGGAGATCTCGCCATCAGTCTGCGTCACCACCTGATGAGTGACGAGACCTGGTCGATGGCCCTGCTCGGTGGGATTACTCTGCCGACAGGGTCAACTAAACGTGGTTGGGGAACGGGTAAACCAGACATTGCGGTCGGTGGTGTGGCGTCATGGTTAGCCAATAAATGGTTCGGGCATATCGAAGGACACCTGTTGCACCCATTTGCACACGGCAGCGAGGCAACTGACTATCGGGACTACATACGATTGTCTACCACGATTGGTTATCAATTTGGCAATCGCTGGTCAGTCATGGCACAAGTACAGGGTGGCAGTTCCCCTTACGATTCATCACTTCAGCAACTGGACAATGCTCCGTGGCTGGTAACGCTGGGAGGACGAATAGCATTGTCAAATACGAGTGCGCTGACACTGGCTTTCACTGAAGGTATTACACAAAAAACCACAGCTGATTTTTCGCTATCCATCGGACTTGAATTTAATCTCTGATTGCATAGAAAAACTTATCTACCAATTGTCCAAACATGCGTGTTCATCGCTGCCATGGGTCGTTAGCCGTCATTTAGCGGTATCTAAATTTGGGGTCCATAAAGGTCGGTTCTGGGTCGTCAGAGGAAGTTTTACAGCGTTAGTTCAACCCAACAAAAAATCACCCGAAGGCGATTTTTAAAAGGTCGACTTACGCAGGAGCAGACATTCAGAATCTAACGTGTAAGCTTAACTGCGCGTTCACGCGTACGTTGGGGCTGGAAAACCGGATGAAGACATGGCTTTTAGCTTGATTTCCTTTCTCGTATGGCATTAAGCTTGCGATTCACTTTGTGACTTCTTGCCCAGGGACAATGGCAAGGGTGATCAAGACAAGTTTTCAAGCAACAGGTAGGAGGCCTCCATGTTAGTCAGCGATATTATGACCCACACCCCAAAAACGGTATCCCCAGATGCCAAGCTGCAGGAAGTGGCCTCGATCATGTGCCTGTACCGCATCCCCGCACTGCCGGTGGTCGATGAAGACGGCAAGCTGGTGGGTAATATTTCCGAGATGGACCTGCTGAGGAACCTGTTTCCGACCATGGAAGACATCATGGCCGGTGAAGCAGTTCTGGAAATAGATAGCATGACATCGAACTACTCAGCCTCCATGAAGCTACGTGTTAGCGACTTGATGGTCAAGAACCCTGTTTCCGTGTCACCTAACCAGCACGTACTCAAGGCTACGGCCAAGATGACCAGTAACCGCTTCCGCCGTATCCCGGTCACCGACGACGATGGCAAGCTGGTTGGTGTAATGAGCCTGGGTGATGTGCACAAGGCCATTTTCCAGTTCCACGTGTCCGTGGGGTAGCCAACTAAACCCAAATAAAGAGTGGCGGAGGATTATAATGTATCCCCCGTCACCTTTAATAATCTACATACTTCCTTTCCTTAGAAATATAATAATGATATAGGCTGAGTCGGTTAAACACTGTATTTGGCTGAGTTAATCTAATTCGGTAGCTGTTTTTGTTAGAAGTCATCCAAGTTACTTATTGGTTAACGCTTTGCGGAGGTTTTCATTAATTATTGAAAAAATGCACATTGCTGCAACAGAAGGTTACGTTACAGTATATAGATGCAATGAAAACTAAGGAATAAGGGAGAAACCCGAATGCCCGCTTTGGGTTTCGTTGACCGATTGAAACCGCAGTCGTTAGCAGCCATTCCCTTAAAAAGAAAAAACCACCACGATGGTGGTTCATATTTATCAAGAAACTGAATATCTTCACGTAGCAGACAGAAACGCTCATGCAAACGGGCCAGTGTCGGGCGATAATCATCGGGCAGCTCGCTCTCACCATCCTCCTGTATGTCAGGTATGCTTCGTGTTAATGCTGCAAAGCCTCGAGGTATCACCACCCCAAACTCCAGCAGCAAACCAAGAAGATGGTTAGACAGAGCGGTTTGTTCCTGAACTAGCAACTCACGCGAACGCTGGATCGATTGCATGCCTTGCTGTTCTATTCCCTTGCGAGGGGCCATGCCTGAGAGCTACGTGTGGCCAGTAGTGAGCCGTTGCACAGGTTTCAAAAGCCACCAGCGCAGATTTCTGTTTTGCCGGAAACTCTGAAAAAGCTGCCAGAAGGCAGATCTGTGAGGATCTGCAAACGGCCAGGAGCAGACATTTAACACACCAGATAATCAGGCAATAAAAAGCCCGCCGGAGCGGGTAAAGGGTGAATCATACTAGTTTTACTAAGGTTACTTGGCAGGATATTAAGTAGCCCGTATCGTGGGCTAGCCGCCTGCGCTACAGATCGCAAGATTCAACAAAGGTGCAGTCGTAACCCTTTGCAGAAATTCTAATTGTTGTTTTTAATTAAGCAAATTCCATACCAACACATAATATCAATAACTTACTGCGATTTAGACTAAGTAGAAATACTTATTGGTGTTAAAAGTTTTGACACTTTTTATATGTGTTATATGACATTGTCCATTTGCTTGGTACGACTTGCTAGTATGGTGAACTATTCCTAAATGCCTCTTGTGTGTCGGTAGCGGTCATCTTTACTGCCTGGGAGAATCCACAAAAGAGCCACCTTCAGGTGGCTCATAGATTTGTCTGCTTTACGGCCAATAGCAGTTATTAAGACTTCTGCGCTCTTATCAGCTTCTGCACATGGCCATAAGGATCACTCAATTTAAAAACCCGCTATGTCCTAGACGGAATTCGCCTGTGCAGCTATTTTGTGCAAAGGTGCCAAGCATGGTTCTTGGTACATTCGAACTTAAGATGTTATCCGAAAGTGTACCATTCATTACAATAGTCCCCCCTGATGCGGCTACATTTAAAGTAACTTTAATACCGTTTACTGTGCCAGAAACCTTAAATTTACCTGTTGGTATACAGGAAGATTTGCCACCAGAAAATGAAGTAATATCGATTTCTCCTGACAAATCGGAGCCAGTTTGACTTAGGGACATTAGTAAATTTCGTCTCCAAACACTAGGTATCTGCATATACCCACTCCAGTCACCGCGAAGATCCAAAACACTTGTCCCCCCACCTGATGAACTGCTGCTACTCCCGCCGCCACAGCCTGTGAGAACTGCGAATAACACAAAGAAAGAAACAAGCTTTTTCATAATAGCTCCTAAGTATGTTGTTGTTCGAGAATTCTATATTTAATGATGCCAATATTACCCCTCGCCCAGCGACAGAGGTGACATAACTATGTTTCTTGAAAACTGTTTATTATAAATCACATACTAAATACTCGGATATTGTGGATACCACGTAGGAAAGCCTGTATTTTCGCCACGGATTCGCTATGTCTGGCACAAATGGATGACCGCTGCGGGTCGTTAGTAGTTCTTTATAGGCTATCCAGCAAAAAGCCGCCAGGAGGCGACTCTGAGGGTCGGCTAACCGCACCCATAAGCGGACACCCTACTCCGATTTATGTTACTCTCTAAAAGTCAGCGTATCGGAGCTGTAATTTCATTTGCTCATCTGTCTGCCCAGGCATTGCCGTCTAGCTGATCAATCTTCAAAAATACCCATAGTTCGCCATCAAGCAGTTAGTGGACTAGTTCTTCATTTCGCATCTTGTTGTCTGTAGTTTGCTCCTGAATATCAATGTCAGGTGTTTTCGCCATTCATTCAATCGAATAAACAATTGAGCCCGAGAAAACACCAATGCATATAGAAATAATCACAACACCCAATGACAAGCTAAAAGAAAGCGGATTTGGATCACTAGCGGCCTGTAATAGTGTTTTAGAGACCATTCAGAAGATGGACTATAGCGTCAGACTAAATGTTTGCGAATCGAAAAATGATTTAGATGAGATCGCCAAAAGGAAGCCTGACCTGGTTGTCCTGGCAGTAAAGTATATTTCCGTTAAGCATGAAGATGACATCTGGTTGTCTGATTACTTTGCCCGGCATGAAATTAATTTTACAGGTTCTTTAAGAGAAGTACTGAAATTTGATTCCAATAAAGTGCTCGCAAAAACGCATTTAGCCAACAAAGGAATTAAAACGGCCAGCTATTTTATCGCGACTCCGGGCCAGTTCAAAAAGGAAAGTGATCTACCCGTCGCATTTCCGCTGTTCATAAAACCATTGGATGCGGCAAATGGGAATGGCATTGACGATTTATCCTTTGTCACTAACTTTGCAGGCTATAAAAGTAAAGTCAGGTCGCTATACAACTCATTTAATCAACCTGTTCTGGCAGAGGAGTATCTGGATGGTCGCGAGTTTACAGTTGCCGTCATCAAGACAGAAATAAAAAAACTAATCGTATCTGCGGTTGAAGTTATTCCACCGACATCATCCCATGGGCTGAGAATTTTAGGCGCACAGGCAAAAAAAGATGATTCTGAAAAACTCATAGAAATTGTCGATAATGAGGTAAAAGACAGGGTGACCGCGCTGGCAATTGATGCTTTTAATACTCTGGGTGTCAGGGACTTCGGGCGTATCGATATTAAAACTGACAATCATGGGGAATGTTACTTCATGGAAGCGAACCTGGTACCAGGTATGACCTATGGTTCGAGTTATTTCCCTGTAGCCTGTGATATCGCACATGAATACACTTACGATAAAGTTATCGATCTACTATTAGCCGCAGGCCTTGCCAGGGCCAGGGCCACCTCAACCGTCCCTCCTTATATACAGCCAGGTGCAAGCGAAAAGTTCGTCGCTGTTACGTAATTAATTAAACGATGGTGTCATTAAGCTTGCCAGGCTTGATTCAGATTTATCAATTATCGCATTTGTCAAAAATCGTCACCGACCGTAAAATTATCACTCAGTATTCGTCAGAATACGAAATTAATGATGAGTTCCAGTCGTATGTCATATGAGCTTTTTGTCGAAGTTACACGTAACGGTACCGTTGAAAGTCGGCACTTTGGTGCTGCCGTCGTGTGTGATGCTAAGGGCGATGTTGTGGAAAGCTGGGGGAATATCGAAAACCTGATCTTTCCACGCTCAGCACTAAAGCCAATGCTGGCTATTCAGCTGGTCGAGAGTGGTGCCAGTACACGCTATGCACTAAACGATGCCGAATTGTCACTAGCATGTTCATCTCATCAGGGTGAGCAAATCCATCAGGATTTAGTGGTGTCATGGCTGAATCGCCTGGGATTAACTGAGGATCATCTAGCTGTGGCCCTGTACTCCCTGAACATACTGAGAGTGCCCACCGGCTGCTAGCTTCCGGACAGAAGGGTTGTCGAATTCATCAC
>JASJFV010000253.1:0-24923 GCA_033791885.1 Gammaproteobacteria bacterium
TAAAAGCATTTCGAAAAGATGTAATAGAGAACCTTCGTCTGTATGGCGAAATGCATCGATTTATCCCAGCCATAGCGAGTTGGATGGGGGTTCGCATTGCCGAGGTAAAAGTTAATCATCGTGCACGTGTAGCCGGCACAAGTAAATACGGAATCTCTAGAACCTTCCGCGTTATCCTTGACCTGATTACCGTTAAGTTTCTACTACAGTATTCCGCCAGACCGATCCATTTTTTTGGCGGAATTGGGTTGGCGAGCGGAGTGATTGGATTTCTAATTGCATTGGTAATGACGTTCCAGCGATTTTTCTTTGGCATTCCCATGGGTGACCGACCCTTGTTAATGCTTGCTATTTTGCTGATGTTTATAGGTCTTCAGTTCATTACATTTGGCTTGCTGGGTGAATTGATGACGCGCACATACCATGAAGCGACAAATAAACCTGTCTATGTTGTGCGCCAGGTAATGTTGTAGAGGTGTAGTGGTACGTTGTCAGCGAGAGAGGAGAAAGAAGCAGGCAATAAAGTATTGTCACAGACTGTTGCTGTAATTATTGTCAATTACAATGGCGGACAGTACCTGGAAAAGTGTTTAGAAGCTTTGAGTAAACAGTCACGTAAGCCTGATAAGGTGCTTATTGTTGATAATAACAGTGATGATTTTCATGCTTCCAGGATTAATGATAGATACCCACAGGTAGACATCCTGGCACTTGATGAAAATACTGGATTTGCAGCTGCGAATAATCGTGCTGTCAGGCTACTTAATGGCATGGAATGGGTAGTCCTGCTTAATCCTGATGCATATGCACAGCATGACTGGTTAGAAAACTTTCTTGCCGGTGCCAGGAGCCACCCTGATGTTCATTATTTTGGTTGCCATATGCTTGCCGCTACTGAAAATAAACAGGATGGTACTGGCGATGTGTACCACATTTCCGGTGCAGTCTGGCGACGTGACTATGGGCAAGCCGTTGGCGTAAAACGAGGTGAAGGTGAAATATTTTCTCCTTCCGGTGCTGCAGCACTTTATCGTCGAGATGTTTTCATTGAGGCCGGTGGATTCAATGAAGCATTCTTCTGTTATTTGGAAGATATAGACCTGGGATTCAGGTTACAATTACTCGGTTATCGCTGTTTTTATATTCCTGATGCTGTTGTTACACACGAGGGCGCGGCTCTGGTGGGAAAGCATAGCGATTTTCAGGTATATCATGGACATCGTAATCTGGTATGGACATATGTAATGAACATGCCTGCACCATGGTTCTGGATCTATTTACCACAGCACCTGTTATACAATCTGGCTAGCGTGTTGCTTTTTGTTTACCATGGTAAATCCTCAGTTATCCTGCGGTCAAAATTTGATGCAATCAAAGGATTGCCGCAAGCCTGGCGACTGAGAAGGCAGATTCAGAAAAAATCAAATGTAGATATTGGGAAACTCAGGAAGAGCATGGCCCATGGTTTTTTTTCACCTTATCTGAACCGTTATGAATAAACTAAAATGAACTCAAAAGGTCTTGTGTCCGTCATCATCGTTAACTTCAATGGCGGAGATCTTCTTACTCGTTCAGTCAGGCAAGCCTTTGCTTCGAATATACCGATCAAAATTATTGTTTCGGACAATGCGTCTTCAGATGATTCTATAAGATCGTTGGAACGTGAGTTTGGCGAAGACCCGAGATTATGTGTAATACATAACGGCAGCAACCTGGGGTTTTCCAGCGCGAATAATGTCGCATTGAAGCAGGCAGAAGGAGATTACATTCTCTTTCTCAATCCTGATTGTTTAATCAAGCCAGATACGATCAGCCGATTAATTGATGTTTTTCAGAACGAACCACAGGCAGGTATGATCGGCTGTCGAGTTCTGAATCCAGATGGTACTGAGCAAAAAGGCTGCCGGCGTAGAGTGCCAACTCCCTGGCGTACATTTGTGCGTGTTCTTGGTTTATCTTATTTCACACGATCTACCGAGTGGTTGCAGGGCTTTGATATGTCCAGTGAGCCATTACCTGTGAACCCTGTGTCAGTTGATGCAATTTCAGGTTCACTGATGTTTGTCAGCCGTAAGGCACTGGATGATGTCGGTCCACTCGATGAAGGTTATTTCCTGCACTGTGAAGATCTTGACTGGTGCATGCGATTCAACCTCAAAGGCTACAAGGTGCTTTTCGTCCCAGATATAGAAGTGACGCACTACCAGGGTTTTAGCAGCAAGCAGCGTCCAGTACGGGTAATGTGGCACATGCACAAGGGAATGATGCGTTTTTATAACAAGTTTTTTCTGCGCCGTTACCCCTGGCCACTGGTGATTGTTGTTGCACTGGGTGTCTGGTTCCGCTTTCTTGCGCTTGTTTTTCAACATCTTTTCCATACATTCACTGCCTTTCTCAGTAGAACATACAGACGTACGAAGGATTTCATATTTTCATCCGCTGAGAGTAACCTTGATCCTTCATTTCTGCAGTATAGATTGAACGAGATTTCACCAAAGGGCCGCATTCTGGTTTTGGGCGCCCGTAGCCAGGTTGGACACTTTCTGATCCCCAGATTGATTAATTCTGGTCATCCAGTGACCGCGACAAGCAGGAAAATGGTACAAAACCCGGCAATCAGCGAGCTGGAATGGCAAGAACTGGATCTCGAATCAGAGCAGGAGTTGTTTTTACCGGACCAAACAGAAACCGTTATCTCTTTAGCACCACTGTGGTTATTACCCACTAGAGTGAATGAAATGGCTGATCAGGGCGTGAAACGATTGATTTTTTTCAGTTCTACCAGTCGTTTTACGAAGCTTAAATCCAGCAGTGACGCAGATAGAACGCTTGCTTCCAGACTTGCAGATTCTGAAGGCAGGCTGATAGAAGAATGCGAGAAACACGGTATGCAATGGACCCTCTTTAGACCGACAATGGTTTACGGTTGTGGCCTGGATAAAAATATCTTTTCTATAGCCAGTTTTATTCGTCGATTTGGCTGCTTCATTATGGCGGGAGAAGGGAATGGTTGTCGCCAGCCAGTCCATGCAGACGACCTCGCTGATGCCTGTATGAAAGCACTGCAGAACGAGGCTACCTACCGGCAGGATTATAATCTAAGCGGTGGTGAAACACTGCGTTATTCGAAAATGGTCAGTCTTGTGTTTGAACTAGTGGGACGCAAGCAAAGGATGTTTAAAGTCAATCGTTCACTGATAAATTCAATGATTAGTATGGTTTCCATATTGCCTGGTCTTCGTCATGTCACACCTGCGATGATTGACCGCATGGAGGAGGATCTCTGTTTTGATCATTCTCATGCAGTTAAAGATTTTTCCTATACACCCAGAGGGTTTCTCGAAACTTCGTACTACCAGCCGGTTTCAATACCTCAGACACCTGAGGCAGCCAGGTCTGAACTTACTGACCTTAAAGGAAAAAAAGTTCTGGTTACAGGTGCCGGGGGGTTTATCGGTTTTTCGCTATGTCGTTTCCTGGTCGCCCAGGATTGTCAAGTATTCGCAGTGCTTCGTGATGAAAGGCAATTATATGAACTGGCTAACGATGTCACCCCTATAGTAATTGATGATCTCTGTGAAGTAGATAGTTGGCAGAATACGCTTACGGGGATTGATGCCGTTGTTCATCTTGCTGGGTATGTCCATGAAAGAGCAGGGAATCTATCTGAGCACGCCAGGCAACAGTGCACACGAATTAATGTTGATGTTACAAGGAAGCTGGACAACGCGGCTTCCTGTGCTGGTGTCAAACGTTTCGTTTATGTCAGTAGTGTAAAAGTACACGGTGAATCCAGCCATCAGAATGAATCAGTAACAGAGTTTATAGAACTATTCCCTGAAGGCAGCTATGCAAAGAGTAAATTCGCTGCAGAAGGTATCCTGCGTGATTTAGGCTTGTCGTCATCTATGGAAACTACCATTGTTCGTCCACCGCTGGTTTATGGTCCGGGTGTAAAGGCGAATTTTTTGCGGCTAATCAAGCTGGTCGAGAAAGGTATTCCTTTACCGCTGGCATCTGTCGATAACCGGCGCAGTTTTATCTATCTGGAAAACCTGGTGGATATGTTAGCTTTGTCGATTATCCACCCTGATGCAGCCGGCCAGACTTTTCTTGTCAGTGACAGCGAAGGTGTCTCTACACCCCTGCTCATTAATATGCTGGCAGACGGGCTGGGTGTCACACCTCGTCTGTTCCCGATTTCTGTCCCGGTTATGCAGGTCCTCGCCGCCGTTGGTGGTGAACGTTCTACTGTCGACAGGCTTGTACAGTCACTGGTGATCAATCCATCACATGTTCGCGATACACTAGGCTGGGTCCCGCCTTTCTCGATGGAGCAGGGCATTAGTAATACTGTCCACTGGTATCAACAGCTGTATGATCCGGTGCAGGCCCAGCAATCCCCGTTGGCTGCTTACGCCAGTAGCTGGCGAACGTGCTAATTCTTTTTATTTTTCTCATCAGCATTGTATTGTCCTGGATACTTACATCACGGGTAAGGCAGTATGCATTGGCAAAAAACCTGCTGGATATACCAAACATCCGCAGTTCTCACACCATCCCGACACCACGCGGGGGTGGCCTGGCCATTGTTGCAGTACTGTTGCTATCCGGTCTGGTTTCCCTCTCTCTGCCACAGGCACCGACTCAAATACTGGCCTGTCTTTTACTTTCTACTTTGGCATTTGCTGTTCTGGGCTGGCAGGATGACAAGCATGATTTACCTGCCTCAATCAGGTTTCTGGTCCAGTTGCTGATTGCGGCGTTAGCCTGTGGTTATTTATTTCTGCTGCGTATACCTGAATGGGCATTGTCACTCAATACAATCATAATTCTGTTTCTCAGTATTTTATGGGTAGCATGGATGGCTAATTTATTTAATTTTATGGATGGTATTGATGGAATATCTGCGGTTGAATCGCTAATCCTGGGTGCAACAACTTCATACTGGTTCGCGATGTCAGGTGCAACCAGTATTGCCATAATCTGTATTGCAGTAGCCGGTGCAGCAGTGGGTTTTTTACGCTGGAACTGGTTACCGGCAAAAATCTTCATGGGAGACGTCGGCAGTCTTGCACTGGGTGCTTTCTTTGCCATTATTGCCATTATTGGCACAACAGGCCTGAAAATTCCCTTCCTGGCTTTTCTCATCCTCTACTCAGTCTATCTTGCTGACTCCAGCGTTACTTTATTGCGCAGGATGATTAATGGGGAAAAATGGTGGCAGGCACATCGTTCGCATTACTATCAACGCGCGGTACAATCCGGCTTCAGCCACTCACAGGTGAGTTTGGCAGTGATGATGATAAATATCTTTTTTTCAGTGCTGGCAAGCCTGTTAATTGTTGGCCTGGTGAATGCGCCTACAGCAATAGTCGTAACAATGACTATACTTATCTCATTGATGTTTCTGATAAACTCGCGATTCAGTCGTATCAATAGCCAGTAAAGAGCTGCGGGGGCAACACTTGTCAAAAATCAGCGTATCACTGAGGTTGCTTAAGACCCGATGGGCAGCCCTCACGCATGATCTAATCATGATACCGATTGCCTGGCTGCTGGCATACTGGATACGTTACAAGATAGGAGAATATCCCGATCTTTTATTTGAAAGGGCGCTTCATTTGTTGCCCGTCATGTTGCTTATCCAGGGCAGTACTTTTTTTTATTTTGGATTGTACCGGGGAATATGGCGGTTTGCCTCCCTGCCAGACCTGACTCGCATAGTCCGTGCAGTGCTGGTTTCAACTGTAATCGCTGCATTTGTGATCTTCTTTTTCACACGTCTACAATATGTTCCCCGTTCGGTTTTCATTATTGATGCGATTTTACTTATCTTCCTGTTGGGAGGAACACGGCTCAGCTACCGGTTATTGAAAGATCACCATCTGGCTAAAGAAACGGCTGAACGGGTGCTGGTCGTTGGTGCAGGGTCTGCCGGTGAAGGGCTAGTTCGAGACCTGCTGCGTATGCGTCCGCTGGCGTATCTACCGGTTGCGTTTGTTGACGATGATCCGGCCAAACAGGGGCAGGAAATTCACGGCATACGAGTGGTATCGACCATTGATAATACTGCTAGTGTGGCCGGGCAGTGGGATGCCGATCTAATTATGCTGGCACTGCCCAGTGCCAGCTCGACTCAAATGCGCAGTATAGTAGAACTGTGTGAGGCGTCTGGTTTACCATTCCGGACCTTGCCGAAATTGCAATCTCTTGTCAGTGGTAAGGTAAGTATCAATGAAATCAGGGAAGTTCAGATTGAAGATTTACTCGGTCGTGCACCCGTTGTACTCGATCGCACGGAAATTATAAATCGTTTGACTGACAAAGTTGTTCTGGTGACAGGTGGCGGGGGATCGATTGGTTCTGAGCTGTGTCGTCAGGTAACGTGTGTTGCTATTCAACGTTTAATTATCCTCGATCAGAGTGAGTACAATCTTTATTCTATTGAGAAAGAACTGCAGCATTCGAGGCCGGAGCTTGAGCTGGTTTGTGAACTGGGTGACGTCTGTGATGAAGCCGGGCTGGAACATCTGTTCAAATGTTATCAACCGGATGTGATTTTTCATGCAGCAGCGTATAAACATGTTCCAATGCTGGAAAACAAGGTAAGGGAGGCAGTGAGGAATAACATTATCGGCAGCTGGAATGTCGCGCGACTGGCTGATGATTACGGCTGCAGCGATTTTGTGATGGTGTCGACGGACAAGGCTGTAAACCCGGGAAATATAATGGGGGCAACCAAGAGGGTAGCAGAAATTATATGCCAGACTCTTGACGAGCGTTCTACCACCCGCTTTATCACTACCCGTTTTGGAAACGTACTAGGTTCAGCTGGAAGTGTTGTACCTCTGTTCAGAAAGCAGATACAAAATGGTGGTCCAGTGACAGTCACGGACGAGAATATTACCCGTTACTTTATGACTATTTCCGAGGCCTGCCGGCTTATATTACAAACTACAGTAATGGGAAGTGGTGGAGAGATTTTTGTCCTTGATATGGGAGAACCAGTAAAAGTGCTTTATCTCGCTGAGCAGATGATACGCCTGTCCGGTAAAATTCCTGGAGAAGATATAATAATTGAATTTACCGGTTTGCGACCGGGTGAGAAGCTACATGAGGAGTTGTTTCATACAGATGAAGATCTGACGGATACAAGTCACAAAAAAGTCATGCTGGCGATGAGTCGAAAAACTGACTGGGAGACTCTTGCCAGGGTAATGGATGATTTTCACCAGGCAGTGGAAAGCTTTGACACAGCAGTCCTTAGAAGTCTGATACTAACGCTGGTGCCAGAGATGACACAGCAGGAAAGAAGTGAACTGGAAGGCAAAACCGATGTAGTAGAAGCGGAGCCAATAGGAGAATAATATGATTTACCCCGTTATTATGTCAGGAGGTTCAGGCACTCGCCTTTGGCCTATGTCTCGTGAGTTTTACCCCAAGCAGTTTCATCACCTGCTGGGCGACGAAACCTTGCTGCAGCAAACAGTGCAGAGGCTAGAAGGATTATGCCAGGCTGAGCAGCTGATAGTTATAGGTAATCGTGAGCACCGCTTTATGATTACGGAGCAGCTGGCCGAGATAGGCTGGCAGGATGCTAAAGTCCTGCTCGAACCTGTAGGGCGCAACACTGCTCCAGCTGTCACTATGGCTGCATTAGCAGCACTTGAGACTTCTGATGATGCAATGCTGCTGGTTCTCGCTGCCGATCATGTGATCAGGGATGCCGATGAATTCAGACGAACAGTAAATACCGTATTACCCCTGGCAAGAGACGGCAATTTAATTACTTTTGGTATACCTGCCAAGCGTCCTGATACAGGGTTTGGCTATATTCACTGTGCAGAAAAGCTTTCGGACAGCGCCTTTAAAGTTGATGCTTTCGTTGAAAAACCGGACAGCATTCGTGCAGCTGAATATGTGGCTGCCGGGGATTATTTCTGGAACAGTGGAATGTTTCTATTTCAGGCGAAAACCTATCTCGATGAGATTGCGCAATTCCAGCCGGATATTTACCAGTACTGCCAGCTCGCCTGGGCTAACAGGGAAAAACAGTTTCATAGCTTTGAGGCTTTCGATGAGGAAGCTTTTGCTCGTTGTCCGTCAATGTCGATCGATTATGCTGTAATGGAGCATACGAAAAACGCCGTCATGGCACCGCTGGATGCAGGTTGGAATGATGTAGGTTCCTGGTCTGCTCTGCATCAGGAAATGGGGCTGGATGAACAGGGCAATGCCAGCAAGGGTGATGTATTGATGCAGGATACCAGCGACTGCCTGCTTTATGCACATGATCGCCTGCTGGTCGCTTCCGGGCTGAAAGATATCGTCATTGTTGAAACTTCGGATGCAGTTCTGGTAGCTGATCGAAGACAAAGTCATGAGATCGGTGTACTGGCGAAACAACTGCAGAAGCAAGGCCGCACCGAGGCCAGCCTGCATTGCTGTGTATTTCGTCCCTGGGGTAGTTATACCGTGCTTGAAAAAAGCGCAGGCCACCAGGTCAAGCGACTGAGTTTGAAACCCGGTGCAGTACTTTCTTTGCAGCGTCATAAGTATCGAGCAGAACACTGGGTAGTGGTATCAGGTCAGGCAAACATTGTTCATGGTGAAGAGAAAATAGTTCTTAAGCAGAACGAGTCCACCTATATCCCGGCGGGTATGATACATCAGCTGGCCAATTATGCTGATGAGGTGCTGGAAGTAATCGAAGTGCAAACTGGCTCCTACCTGGAAGAAGACGATATTGAGCGGCTTGATGACCCTTATCACCGTAGCGGTATCTCAGGCTAAGGTTTTTTTCTATCAGTAAGAGGGCATTTGTGCCGTCATGACAACATTTCTTCAAGAGGCTATTGATGTCAGGAATACTGCGGAACTGATCCATGATGAGAACGTCATGAGGATTACCTATGACCATCTCGCTGAACAGATATCCGAGAGCCTGGTTGATCGCCAGCCTTTACTTTTACCCGTCATGATGGGAGGACTTTTCCTCTGTGGACAGCTGATGCCGCGGCTGGATTTTCCTCTCGAAATTGATTATCTCCATGCCACGCGCTACCGTGACAAATTACATGGTAATGATTTGCACTGGCCGGTCAGACCATCGAATAAGGTGGAAGGGAGAAGCATATTGCTTATAGATGACATTCTGGATGAGGGTATTACTTTGCTCGGCATTATTGAGAGTCTAAATAAAGCAGGTGCAGATGAAATCTACAGTGCAGTCCTTAGCTGTAAGCAATGCAGTAGAGCGCATGATGTTGACGTCACTTTCAAGGGCATCGATGTGCCTGATCGTTATGTCTTCGGCTGCGGTATGGATTACAAGGGGTACTGGCGGAATCTCCCACAGATATATGCTGTTGCAGAATCCTGATACAGTATATGAAAATAATTGCAGGAATGTGAAAACAACAGGGAACACCAATGCTGACAGCAATAATAGGAGGCAGTGGTCTGGCTGAGCTTGAAGGCCTTACTATTACACGCAGGGAAGTCATGCGAACGGAATATGGCGAACCATCCGGCCCGCTAACTTTTGGACAGATTAGTGGCAGGGAAGTCGTTTTCCTGAACCGGCATGGGCCAGGACACACTATTCCACCGCACCGTGTAAATTATCGAGCCAATATGTTTGCCATGAAGCAGGCTGGTGTTGAGCGTATCATAGCGATCAATGCTGTAGGTGGGATTACGGATAACCTGAAGGCCGCTGGGCTAGTAATACCTGACCAGATTATTGACTATACCTATACCCGCGAACATACATTTTATGGCAGCGAGCACGGCCCGGTTAAGCATGTTGATTTCACTTATCCCTACACGGAAAAACTGCGAGATATTCTCATTCATACAGCAACAGAAAATGGGATCAGTATTACTCCTACTGGCACCTATGCCGCAACGCAGGGGCCAAGGTTTGAAACCGCTGCTGAAATAAACCGTATGGAACGTGATGGTGCGACTATTGTTGGTATGACGGGTATGCCAGAAGCAATCCTCGCACGTGAACTGGATATTAATTATGCGATGATTGCGGTAGTGTCAAATGCGGCTGCAGGCAGGTCCGGGGGGGAGATTAGTGTTGAAGATATTTTGAGTAAACTGCAGATGGGTATGGATAGAACCCGGGAATTAATCGAGCTTGTTATTCCGCAGTTATAGTTGAAATAATCATTCCTTTACAGGGATTAATAACTGACGAAAACCTGGTCGTTCTATTCAGCAGGCGCCTCTACCGGCGTGACTAGCAGCACCATACCAAACTTCGGGTGATCATAGTAATTTAGCTCACCACTCTTCATTCGCCTTTTTTCATATATTCTGTAACTTACCGGACCACTATCGGGTACTTCATCAAGGATAGATGGCCGGTAAGGCGGTGTATAGCGTATATCTGCTTCAAGGGTATACTGGGCATCAAGATAAAAGTTGATAAAGCCATTGATTAGCGGTGTTATAAAGGCAGAATTATTTTCGGTTGCACTATAAGCAGCATCTTTCTGCTCAGAAATGCGCGCGATTATAGTGCTTGCAGGGGAAGACACCGGCTGCACCCAATGTGTCGATAGAATTACCTTTCTTCTGGGGTTTTTTCGGATACGGTTTACATAGCTGGAAAATACACTTTCCTTAAGCTCAGCTGGTTGTTGTTCTAGTTTCAGGTTACCTTGACCGGGAAAAACCGCTCTTGACATTTTTCTTGAATTTAATGGCTCGTCTGCTGATGTCCATTTTTCAGCATTGCCTGCATTCTGGGTAGTGAATACAGCGAGTTCCACAAGATAACTGCGAGCTGCAAAAGCCGGTGTAGCCAGTGATAAAAGCAGTCCTGTGATGCACAGGCTGAAGAAAAGTTGTCTAATTGTTCTCATGTCTAAATTGCATTGCCTGATCAGTCTAATACGCTAATAATAGCGGGTATTCTATCAGGCCAAAAGGGCTCAATAGATTATATGGACACTATCTGAGGTTATTAAGGACACATGGCTATACGTGAAATTCTAAAAATGGGTAATCCGCTGCTCTACCAGCGATCAGAAGATATCACCGATTTTGATTCTAATGAGTTGCGAGCGCTAATCAGAGATATGTTTGATACCATGGCTGACAGTGATGGTGCTGGTCTTGCTGCTCCGCAGATTGGTGTTCTGCAGCGACTGGTAATATTTTCAGTGGAGTCTAATCCACGCTATCCCGATGCTGAAACAGTGCCGCGAACGATCCTGATAAATCCACAGATTGAAGTACTTGACGATGAACAGGAAGCTGGCTGGGAAGGTTGTCTGAGCATCCCGGGAATGCGGGGTGTTGTCAGTCGTCCTTCCCATATTCGCTATAGCGGGTATAACGAACACGGTGAAAAATTCAGCAGGGAAGTGAGTGGTTTTCACGCCCGCGTTGTGCAGCATGAGTCTGACCATCTGGACGGAGTACTTTATCCCATGCGTGTGCAGGATATTCGGCAGTTTGGCTACGAAACAGCTCTGTTTCCTGATGAAGAATGACTATTTTATGTGCAAAAACTCAAGTTTCGAGACGAAAGACGAAAGTGAAATCATACGCCTGCGTCATAAACCTTGATGAAAGGATGTGAATTATTGACCCGTAACCTTTAATCTTATGTCTGACCCAACTGATTAAATAATTCTTTCACCGCCTGCAGGCGTTGTTCTTCTGATACTAAGTCAGCCATTAAGTGCAGTATCTGTGGCCCTTCCATGCGGTATCGGCCTTTTCCTGACTGCAGTAGTTGTATAAGCGTCAGTGGTTCAATATTTGGCTTTTCGCTAAACTTTATCCGACCACCAGCTTCACCCACACGAATTTCGGTAATCCCTATATCCATAGCCTGCTGTCTTAGTTCAGTCAGATTGATCAATGCTTTGGCTTCATCAGGTAACAGGCCAAAACGGTCTATCATTTCTATCTGTAGTTCATAGAGTTCTTCAGTGTTTTTTGCATTGGCAATACGTTTGTACATGATTAAGCGGGTGTGAACATCTGGAAGATAATCTTCCGGAAGCCGGGCCGGAATCTGCAGGTCTATTTCGATTGCTGATGATGTATCATTTTCTATATCTTCTGCCGAGATATCCTTGCCTGCCTTCAGTGAACGTATAGCACGGTTTAGCAGGTCGGTGTACATATTGAAGCCGACCTCATCGATGACACCGCTTTGTGACTCACCTAACAATTCGCCTGTACCACGAATTTCCATATCATTCATGGCGAGGGCGAAACCGGCACCAAGGTCGTCCAGTTGTTCCAGTGCTTCGAGCCTGCGTGTTGCATCGGCGGTGATTAATTTTTTCGACTGTACCATGACATAACAATAGGCCTGATGATGTGAACGCCCGACGCGTCCCCTCAATTGATGCAGTTGCGACAGGCCAAAATGATCGCCGCGATTTATGAAAATGGTATTGGCTGACGGAATATCGATGCCACTTTCTATAATCGTACTGCAGAGCAGAACGTTGAATCTCTGGTGATAAAAGTCCTGCATGATATGTTCCAGTTCGCGTTCGGCGATCTGGCCATGTGCCATGCGGATACGTGCCTCCGGAATCATTTCCTCGAGCTTGGCCTGCATGGCAGGCATGGTGCGCACTTCATTATGGAGGAAGTAAATCTGGCCACCGCGGCGGATTTCACGCAGAAAGCCTTCGCGAATTTGTGCTTCACTCCATTCTGCTACAAAGGTACGAATGGTCAGGCGCTGTTGTGGTGGTGTTGCGATGATAGATATTTCACGCAGGCCGGATAATGACAGGTTCAGTGTGCGTGGTATCGGAGTAGCTGTCAGTGTCAGTATGTCGACCTGGCTGCGTTTCCTCTTCAGCATTTCCTTGTGCCGAACACCAAAGCGCTGTTCTTCATCAAGTATCATCAATCCCAGGCGCTTGAAGGAAATGTCTTTCTGCAGCAGGCGATGGGTGCCAATGACAATATCTACCGAACCCTTCTTAAGTCCCGCAACAGCAACATCGATTTCCTTTTTAGTTCTGAACCGTGACAGCAGCTCAACTCTGACAGCAGAGTCAGCAAAACGGTCGCGGAAGTTTTCATAATGTTGCTGTGCCAGCAAAGTCGTCGGTACCACCAGGGCAACCTGGTGTCCACCCTGAACGGCAAGAAATGATGCGCGCAGAGCTACTTCTGTCTTGCCAAAGCCGACATCGCCGCAGACCAGTCGATCCATCGGTTTACTGGACGACATATCATTAATGACATCGTCGATGGCTTTGGCCTGATCCGGTGTCTCTTCGAAAGGGAAGGCCGCTGCAAAGTTATCATAATGGAAATCAGGTTCAGGAAAGGCATAGCCTTCACGTGCATCGCGAAGGGCCTGTACCGCAAGGAGATCTACTGCAGCGTCATAGGCCTTCTTCTGTGCCTTGCGACGGGTTTTTTCCCACTCCTTGCCACCAAGTTTGTGTAACGGTGCTGAATCCGGGCTGGCCGCCGTATAGCGGGACACCAGGTGCAATGACATCACCGGTACATAAAGCTTGTCACCGTCACGGTATTCCAGTGTCAGGTATTCATTGCTGTTATTATTGATGTCCAATGTCTGCAGGCCGATATATCGCCCGACACCCTGTGTTTCGTGAATCACCGGGTCACCGATATTCAGGTCTGCCAGAGAACGGATGACAGACTCCGGGTCACGCGCCGGTTTGCTGCGCCTGCGCCGCTGAAAAACCTTGTCGCCGTAAAGCTGAATTTCTGACAGGATTATGATGCCGGGTTGCTCCAGTGAGAGCCCGCGATCAAGTCTGGCAGCACACAATGAGAGTTTTTCATCGCTGTTTAAAAAAGCTTTAGAGTCCCTGGCCGTGGTCGGGAAAATGCCGTTTTCATTTAGAACATTCTTCAGGTTTTCGCGGCGGCCGGTAGTTTCACATGCCAGCATGACCCGGTTGTCAGTCTGTGCCAGATAATCAAACAGGCGCTGGTAAGGTTGTTCCGCATGAATGTCGACGGTGAATGTATCTGGTCTACGTGTGGCAAAATGCAGGCAGGCTTTTTCGCCATGTTCAGGGACAGGTCCATGTTCTATCAGTGGCCAGCTGAATAGCTGTTTTTTCAGCGTGTCATAGTCCTGGTACAGCGTTTCAGGTGGCAAAGCAGGCCTTTCAGGATCTATGCCAACAGACTGGAACCGCTCGATAACTTCAGTCTGGAAAATACTTGCTGCCTGCTCGCATCCTTCGTCCATAATGATCAAGGTACCGGCTGGCAGGTAGTCCAGCAGGCTGCTGGTATCGTCGAAGAACAGCGGCATATAGAATTCGCTGCCCGGCGGAATGTTGCCGCTGCTGATCTCGTTGTAAATCTGTGATTGTTTCGGGTCGCCGCTAAATCTCTCCCGATAGGATTGCCGGAAGCGATTAATTCCGGCTTCAGTCATCGGAAATTCCCGTGCCGGGAGTAACTCGATATGATTGACAGAATCTGAAGATCGCTGAGACTCGGTGTCGAACAGGCGCATGGTATCAATTTCATCGCCAAACAGGTCAATGCGATAGGGGTGTACACTTCCCATAGGGAAAAGGTCAATAATGCCGCCGCGTACGGCGTATTCACCGTGTTCAAAGACCTGGCTGACATGTCTATAGGAGGCTGTTTCCAATTGGCGTCTGAACTTGTCTGTATCGAGCCGGTCACCGACGGACAGTGAAAAACTATGCGCTGCTATGTATGACTGTGGCGGAGTCCTCTGCAGCAGATTGGAAATGGAAAGAACGACAATGCCCTGATTTAGCGTCGGCAGGCTGGAAAGCGTACGCAGGCGTTGTGAGATAATATCCTGGTGGGGAGAAAAACGATCATACACCAGGCACTCCCAGTCGGGGTAACTGAGTAGTGGAATGCTAGCATCCTGACCTAGATAGAAACGGATTTCCTCTTCCAGTGATTGCGTGTGCCGGTTATCTTCTGTGACAACGACAACTGGTCCTTTTTGCTCATGGGCTGCGGATACGATTGCCAGCGCGAAACTGCTACCATAGAGCCTGGACCAGACCAGTACCTGGCCAGATTTTTCCGGCAATTTAGGATGAAAAATATCTGCCGGTTTTGTTTGATTACGCATAAATAAAAAATTATATGGAAATAATTGATCAGCTAGAAAAAATTGTAACGCTGAAGACACGAAAAGATGCGGGATTCTACCGCTTACCGGTCTTCGTAATCAAAGTTCATCAGCAGGGAACTCTTGAAAATGAAAGACACTAAATACTGGGCGATAGTTCCAGCTGCGGGTGCAGGTCGTCGTATGGGTGGGGAAATACCCAAACAATACCTGGAATTATCGGGGCAAGCCGTTTTGCTTCACACCCTTAAGCGCCTTGCCAGTTGTCCGGGCATTGCGGGAGTGTTCCTCGGCGTTTCTGCCGGCGACCCGTACTGGCAGAAAATATCATTCGATGCTACCTGGCTTAAGAAAGTCTGTGACGGTGGTGAAGAACGTGCCGACACGGTGAGTCTGATACTGGATAGTATGGCGGGAATGGTAGATGAAAATGACTGGGTTCTTGTGCATGATGCGGCAAGACCCTGTATAACGCACGAAGACATTTTACAACTGATCAAACTGGCCTCAAAGCAGGGCGGTGGATTACTGGGTAGACCTGTCTCCGACACGGTAAAACTTGCAGACAGTGACGCCAGGGTCAGAAAAACAATTTCCCGGGATGGCCTGTGGCGAGCGCAAACACCTCAGATGTTCCGCTATCGAGAGTTGCGTCTAGCCCTGCTGAATGCGAAGGCAAAGGGCATGGTCATTACCGACGAGGCATCCGCAATGGAATTTTCCGGATTTCAGCCACTGATGGTGCAGGGGCGGCCAGATAACATAAAAATCACTGTGCCAGGTGACCTGGAACTGGCCCAGGCATTTATCACGGCGCAGGAGTCAGCATGATCAGAATAGGACAGGGTTACGATGTACATCAACTGGTGATGGATCGGCCATTAGTAATCGGCGGTGTCACCATCGAGCATATTAAAGGGCTGGCTGGTCATTCTGATGCCGATGTCCTGATACATAGCCTGTGCGATGCTCTGCTCGGCGCTGCAGGCAAAGGAGATATTGGTCAACATTTTCCGGATACTGATTCCAGCTATCAAAATATTGACAGTCGAATCCTGCTAAGGAAAGTAATGTCACTATTGCTGATGGACGGCTGGCAAGTGGTAAATGCAGACCTTACGGTCATTGCACAGAAACCAAAACTTGCTCCGCATATCCCCGAAATGCGCAGATTGCTGGCTAATGATATGAACATCGATGAAACCCGGTTAAATATCAAAGCCACGACGACTGAAACCCTGGGTTACTGTGGCAGAGAAGAGGGTATCGCGGCACTGGCCGTTGTGCTGATTGAAGCACCTCTGCCATAGAAAAAGAAATGTAGCCATCATAATTGATGGTAAAATCATTTCAATATGGTTTGACTTAACCTGGTACAGAAACTATCTTTGAAAGGTAAAACAGCAAGCAATTGTATAATAATATAGTTAGTAAACATGAAGAGGTTTCTAAATGGCTAGCAGGTTGACCCTGACTGACTGCGATTCGGTTCCTGGAAAAGACAAACTGAAGCCTCGGATGGCAGCTAATCTGATCCAGCAAATGGCAGATGCTGAGGTTGAACTTCCTGGTTCAGTGCCAAAACTCTCGTTAATGACCCGTGCAGTTACCTGTAACACTAAAATAAAAGACCGCCTGGAGCTTTTACGGCGCCTAAAGGAACCCGTCACAGAGGTTCTTCAGGCGATGCATGCAAAAAAAATTGGTATAACTCTACCGATTGCTCAGGAAGACGTTAAATTACTCGGTGCCGTTGATGGTTTGCTGCGTGACCTGATTCGTGGCTATAACTCAGTCATCGAAGAAGCTCGTGGATCGGTAGGCGTATTGAAAGCAGCCAGCAAATCACAATATGCTGAAGCCTGTTATGGATCAATTGTATTCCAGACGCGTCGCCTGCTGTTGTCTTATGAATCTTATCGTCCAGTCAGAAAAGGTATCTGGTCACAGATTCACCTCGTTTACAGAATAGCCTATGAAAATGGGGTAGAAGCGATACCTTTGCAGGTAGAGCGTCCGGAAAACAGGCACGAATCTTCTATTGCGCATGTCTACAAGCGCGCTATTCTGATTGGCCGAAGTGATCCTTATCATTTTTCATTTAGAGGTGTTACCCGTCTGTTTGAGTCACTGGATAAATGGCCTGCTATGGTCAGTCTGACGAAGAAGGAGGCAGTGTCGGAAAATAATAAAAGCATGTTTATTATTGACCTGAACAGTGATTTCCCTGCAGCTCCGTATTTTCAAAGCACTACTGAAACGAAAAATGGCCACTTTCTAATCCTCGACACATCAGAACTGATGGAACGCCTGAATAATGAACTAAAAGCAGTCATGCACAATATTGCCAGCGGCCTTAAAGGGATCACCCAGGTACAAAATTTTGAGAGAATGGAAATTCTGCGCCATATTGTTGTCAGCTGGGGCATGCATCCAGTACGAAAGACCAAGCGCGAAGATGTGGGACTTGATTGCAAAATTGTATTTGGTCTGACAAACGTTTTTAGTATCCTCCATCCTGATCTTGGTAAAAATGGTTCGAATGAGGTTGATTTCGATTCTACTGCTGAAATACAGATGGTACTCGGTGTCTTTCAGGAAAGATTTGGCAAGGTTATTGATAAAAATTCCTTTCTGTCGAGCTGGAAAATTGGTAATGAAAGTAGTGGCGGATACAGTCTTACTCATACGAATTCGAGCACAAAGGAACTGCGGGTGGGCGATGTTCTCGCATTAAAAAAGAAAGAAGAAAACTTCTGGAATATCTGTGTTGTCCGTTGGGCCATGGAAGATGAAGATGGTCAATTACAGGCAGGTGTTTTCAAAATAGGCACTGATGCTATGCCTATTTCAATGAAACCGCTGGAAAGCAATAAAGAATTTTTAAGACTGGAATATACCGCTGCTCTGCATATACCTGAAGCCAAATCGTTCACCAACACAGACCTGATCATCGCACAGAAAACAGTCTATTCACCTAATCGTACATTGTATATGAGAAGGGGTGACAATGATCGGCTTGTGGTTGCGACCAGCCTTGTTGTATCCAGCCGTTCAGTCGATGTCTTTTGTTACCGTTTTGATGTGAAGGATCATCAGCGTCCCGTGTCACATCAGGATTCATTGCGCTTTAAACAACTGGATTAAGCTATCCATTGATTAAAATTGTATATTTTTTATCAGGGGTTTCTCCGCAGCAGAACGTATACAGCACCTTTGCCGCCATCGGCCGGGGTTGCCGAGTGAAAAGCCAGCACTGAGTGGTGCTGCTGTAGCCAGTGAAAAACACTCTGTTTTAATACCGGAACACCTCCAGCCGAGCGATAACCTCGCCCGTGGATGATCAGAACACAATATTTCTTCTGCTGTTGGCATTGATGAATAAACAGCATCGTTGAACGGTAGGCCTGATCTACCGTCTGTCCATGTAGATCGAGCCGGTCCTCCGGTCTTAATTTCCCCTGCTTCAGCTGGCGATATACGCGCTTCTGGACCCCGTTACCCTGGTAACTGAGTTCATCATCTGCACTGATATCGGAGTACCCTGGCAGGTGCAATGGCGCAGCATCAATATCTTCATCGATTGCAGCATGTTTATTTTTAGTCTGGGTTTTTTTTACTGATTGCGTGGCAAGTTTATTCTGCTGCAGCGGCCTGGCATCCGGAAAATTGCGGGACATGAATGAAGAACTTTTTTTTTCTGTATCTTCATCCTCATCCTCATCCTCATCCTCATCCCGTTTACCTGCCATGCTGTGAATCAGCTATTTTTCAGGCTGGTGAGATAGCGTTCTGCATCCAGTGCCGCCATACATCCGGTACCGGCTGAGGTCACGGCCTGTCGATAAACATGGTCCATGACATCCCCGGCAGCAAACACCCCCGGCACACTGGTTGCGCTGAGGTTGCCGTCGCAGCCGCCGTTAGTTTTGATATAACCGCCTTCCATCTCCAGCTGGCCTGCAAAAATTTCAGTATTCGGGGCATGGCCAATTGCGATGAAAACACCGTGCACATCAATATCTTTTGTTGAATCATCTTTCGTGCTTTTCAATCGAACACCGGTAACCCCTGCATCATCACCAAGCACTTCATCGAGAACATAGCTCCAGGCAATATCAACATTGCCGTTGGCGGCCTTTTCTTTAATTTCATCCGACATTATCGCCTCTGCACGCAACTCATCACGTCGGTGTACAAGGGTTACTTTTGACGCGATATTTGACAGGTAGAGGGCTTCCTCGACGGCTGTATTGCCGCCACCAATCACAGCGACAGGTTTATTTCTATAGAAAAAGCCATCACAGGTAGCACAGGCAGAAACCCCTCGACCCTTGAAAGCTTCTTCAGATGGCAGGCCAAGGTACATGGCTGAAGCCCCTGTGCAGATGATCAGAGAATCGCAGCTATATTGCCCGCTGTCGCCAGTAAGCTGGAATGGTCGGCTGGTAAAGTCGACGCTGCTGATCTGATCAAACAGGATTTCAGTGCCGAAGCGTTCCGCATGACGCTTCATACGCTCCATAAGTTCAGGGCCCTGCACACCCTGATCATCCCCGGGCCAGTTATCAACATCTGTAGTTGTGGTCAGTTGACCCCCTTGTTCCAGCCCGGTAATTAAGACAGGTTCAAGGTTGGCGCGTGCGGCATAGACCGCAGCGGTATATCCTGCGGGTCCAGAACCCAGTATTAAAACTCGACAGTGCCGTACTTCAGACATTCTCATTCTCCAGCGAAAGTTTTGCGGTGGAATCCCTGTATAGCAGGAGGTTCCAGTAGTAAAAAAATGGTATGTTACGTCATCGAAAAATGAAGGGCAAAACCACTTTTATATGAACATAGGAATTCCTCTTGAGATCAAGCCATTTGAAAAGCGTGTGGCATTGTTACCTGCCGCGGTCGCAGAACTGACGGCAATGGGACATACTGTTTTTTTGCAGTCCGCTGCAGGTGCCGGTAGTGGCTATGATGATATGGCTTATACTGCTGCCGGAGCAAAAATCGTTGCCGATGCTGAGTCTCTGTATGCTGAATCGGTGCTGATCGTTAAAGTCAAAGAGCCTGTCACAGCAGAATATGCGTATTTGCGTGAAGATCACCGTATATTTTCGTTCCTCCACCTGGCGGCAAATCCTGAACTGGCTAATCAACTTCAGAAGACTGGCCTTACCGCAATTGCCTTTGAGACGCTCATGGTCGACAACTCACTACCGTTGCTGGCGCCTATGAGTGATGTGGCTGGCAGGATTTCGGTTCAGGCTGGTGCAAATTATCTTTTTTCCCACCACGGCGGCAAAGGTTTACTGCTAGGAGGCCTGCCAGCTGCAGAACGTGGCAATGTTGTCATTATTGGCGCAGGGAATGCCGGGGGCAGTGCTGCGGTCGTTGCTCGGGGGCTGGGTGCACTGGTGACTGTGTTTGATTTAAATCGACACAAGCAAGCGAAGATGCGGGAAATTGGAGATAATGTCAGTGGTCTGTATCCTTATCCTGATGCAGTTGCCGCTGCAATAGAAGGTGCCGACCTGGTCGTCGGTGCGGTGCTGATTCCCGGCGCACGGGCACCCCATGTAGTGACTGCAGATATGGTAAAATCTATGCAGTCTGGCAGTGTAATTGTTGATATTGCAGTTGATCAGGGTGGCTGTGTTGAAACGACAAGACCGACCGATTATTCAGCACCGACCTATATGAAGGATGAAGTGGTGCATTTTGCGGTTACCAATATGCCTGCTGCTGTACCTCGTTCTGCTTCACAAGCACTCAGTGCTGGACTGCTGCCCTATGTAAAATTACTGCTCAACGAAGGAGTAACAAAGGATAGTATTATCTATAGTGGTGTAAATGTAGAGAAGGGCAGGATCGTACATCCAGTCGTAGCAAGATCATTGAGAAACTGATGCCACAGGCGAAGCGAAAAAAAGTAAACAAGAAGAAAGAACCGGTTATTACACCGAAAGTAAAAGCAGGCCTGCGTGAAAGCGTGCTTTTCCTGCTGACGGTAATTGCACTGTTTCTACTGATATCCCTGGTGAGTTTTTCTCCTCAGGATCCGGGCTGGTCACACAGCGCAGATACCGGCATGGTGGCAAACCTGGGAGGACGCATGGGTGCCAGTTTTGCCAATCTTTTTCTGAATCTATTTGGCCTCATGGCCTATCTTTTTCCCATCATGCTGCTTTGGCTGGTGGTAAGAATATACCGCCAGAAATCCGCCAGCCATGCAAAAGATATCCAGACCCGGATTATTGTTTCTGTCGGTTTCGTTCTTACACTTGTCGGAGGTTGTGGGCTGTCACAGATGTATTTCAGCTCTCCCGTTGATGCAAACAGCTATCTCGCAGGCGGATATCTCGGCGATGCTATTGCCAGCGGGCTGATACCCGCATTTGGCAGTGTTGGCGGCACGCTGTTGCTACTTGCGCTATTTCTATCCGGGGTCACTCTGTTAACCGGGTTATCCTGGTTCTGGCTGATGGATGTTACGGGGAAATACACCCTGATGGCATATACATGGGTTAAGAGTATATTTATTGCCCTGAAAGAAAAGAAGATATCAAACAAGATGCTGGAGCAGCGTCAAAGCATTGTGAAGAAGGCCCTCCGCTCACAGGAAAAGAAAAAGCCGGTTCGCATCGAACCAAAAATTGCCAAGCCTGAACAGAGTGAGCGAAAGGAACGCGAAAAGCAGACTGACCTGTTTTCGCGGCCGACCAATGAGCTGCTGCCCAGCCTGGCATTGCTCGATGCAGCACCTCTGCACGAAGGAAGTTTCTCACGTGAGGCGTTAGAGACAATGTCACGCATGCTTGAGCGCAAGCTGCTGGATTTTAACATTGAGGTGCAGGTTGTCGAGGTACAGCCCGGGCCGGTAATCACCCGCTTTGAAATTGATCCAGCACCTGGCATCAAGGCCTCACAAATAGCCAACCTCGCCAATGACCTTGCACGGTCTTTATCAGTGGTAAGCGTCAGGGTAGTCGAAAACATACCGGGTAAACCCTACATGGGTGTGGAATTACCGAATGAACACAGGGAAAGTGTCGGCTTCGTCGAGGGGATATCGTCAAAAGCCTACGAAGATGCAACCACTCCGCTGGCCATTCTTCTGGGCAAGGACATTAGCGGTGCACCGGTTGTTGCAGATCTATGTAAGATGCCGCATTTACTGATTGCCGGCACCACCGGCTCGGGTAAATCAGTATGCATCAATGCATTGATACTGAGTATCATTTTTAAATCAACGCCGCGGGATGTCCGGCTGATACTGGTTGACCCTAAAATGCTCGAGCTGTCGGTATATGAAGGATTGCCGCATTTACTCGCACCTGTAGTCACCGATATGAAAAAAGCGGCCAATGCCCTGCGTTGGGGGATTTTTGAAATGGAACGGCGTTACCAGCTGCTGGCAGCAGTAGGTGTGCGAAACCTGGCTGGATACAATCGAAAGGTGCTCGATGCGATCAAGCGCGGATCTCCGATGATAAACCCGCTGGTGGAGTCTGCTGACGAACCTGAAGAGTTAGCAACCTTGCCGCATATCGTTATTGTCATTGATGAGCTTGCCGACCTGATGATGGTAGTAGGCAAAAAGCTGGAGGAACTGATTGCCCGGCTGGCTCAGAAAGCACGTGCAGCCGGCATACATCTTGTTCTGGCTACACAGCGGCCATCGGTTGACGTAATTACCGGGCTGATCAAGGCAAATATCCCATCACGGATCTCATTCCGTGTCCCGTCAAAAATTGATTCACGTACTGTGCTCGATCAGGGCGGTGCGGAAAGCCTGCTAGGTATGGGGGATATGTTATTCCTGCCACCAGGAGCAAGCCACACCATCCGCGTGCATGGCGCCTTTGTTTCCGATGATGAAGTGCATCGCGTAGTGAAGCAGCTGACAGCAGCCGCTGAGCCCGAATATGATGAAACTGTGCTCGCAGAACCGGAAACGGGCGGAACATTGTCTGGTGATGGCGGTGATGCTGATGGTGAGCAGGACCCGCTGTATGATGAAGCAGTGCGCTGCGTCACAGAGAGTCGCCGAGCATCGATTTCTTCCGTGCAGCGGAAATTACGCGTTGGTTACAATCGTGCAGCGCGGATGATCGAAACCATGGAGATGGCAGGCGTCGTCACTGCTGCCGATACATCTGGCAAACGTGAAGTACTGGCTCCGGAGCCGGTTAAGGATTAAGCAATACAGTTATCAGTCAACACTTATCAGTTGTTAGTATCTGACAACAATATAATTATTTTCTGATCACTGAACCACTTTTTAACATTGATAATCACAATTATGAAAATATCTCAAACGATTGTTAGCGCAATTATTTTTCTGATGGCCCTGTCTTCTCATGCTGGCGGTCTGGATGATTTGCAGCGCTTTTATAGTGGAGTCAACAGTTACTCTGCAGCTTTCGAGCAGGTTGTGGTGGATGAAAACCTGAGGCTTCTCGAGGCATCGAACGGAGAATTTTCCATTGAACGCCCCGGTAAATTTAACTGGCATTACACTAGCCCATCTGAACAGTTGATCATTGGTGATGGGAATCAGATATGGATTTACGATGTTGAGCTCGAGCAGATTACTCATCGACGGTCTGATGCTGCAGTCAGCCAGACACCTGCCATGTTGCTGTCAGGGCAGGGCAATCTCGATGATAGTTTCATCCTTGAAGATGGGGGGCAGCATCAGGGGCTAGACTGGGTACGTATGATACCGAAAAACAATGACTCAGGTTTTACCAATGTCCGAATAGGCTTTGCCAATGGCAAGCTGCAGTTGCTGGAAATGAAAGATAGTTTTGGCCAGCTGACTCGAATGAGCTTTAAAAATGTTCAGGAAAATATTGATATTCCAGAAGAAAAATTTATATTTATTCCTCCGCCTGATGTAGACATCATAGAAGAGATGGGCTGATGCCTTCGGTTTCATCGCATGCGCCTCTGGCAGATCGTATGCGTCCCCAGACGACGTCAGAATTTGCCGGACAGCAGCATTTGCTCGCTCCAGGTAAACCTCTACATCGAATGGTGGAGTCACAACATGCCCACTCGATGATCCTCTGGGGGCCACCGGGTACTGGTAAGACAACGCTGGCGAGATTGATTGCCAGCCATTCTCGTGCACGCCTGTTGACACTTTCTGCTGTGCACGCCGGTGTAAAAGACATTCGTGCAGTTGTCGAGCAGGCACAACAGAATCAGCTGATTGGTGAAAAGACGCTATTGTTTGTTGATGAAGTTCATCGCTTTAACAAATCACAGCAGGATGGGTTTCTTCCACATATCGAAGACGGCACTTTCGACTTTATTGGTGCAACAACAGAGAATCCTTCCTTTGAACTGAATAACGCACTGTTGTCCCGACTGCGCGTATATGTATTAAAATCCCTGACAACAGACGACATCGTTGCGGTGCTCACTCGGGCTTTGCAAGATAACCAGAGAGGGCTGGGTGATCTATCGATAGAGGTCTCAGCAGAGGCTATGCATCTGCTGTCAGGGCTTGCCGACGGTGATGCCAGGCGCGCACTGAATATACTCGAAATAGCCGCAGATTTTGCCCGCAAGGATAAAAACGTCAATCGAATCGATGAGGAGACCATAAAGCAGGTAGCCGGTGATAATCTGCGTCGTTTTGACAAAGGCGGTGATACTTTTTATGACCAGATCTCCGCATTGCATAAATCTGTCCGTGGGTCATCGCCTGATGCCTCTTTGTACTGGCTGGCGCGTATGCTAGATGGTGGAGCTGATCCCTTCTATGTCGCCAGACGCGTGGTTCGCATGGCCAGCGAAGATATTGGCAATG